>NZ_CDRTEH010000010.1:0-83341 GCF_977054825.1 Agathobacter sp. | reverse complement strand
CCAAGAAGTTACTCCTATTATAACAGAAATAAGCGTTTTGAGCTTATAAAACTCTTAGAAAATCAAGAACTTTTAAATGAGTGTGGAATTTACTTCTGCACTGGAATTTACTTTTTCAAGTTAGCTTTTAACGATAGAACAAGAAAATAATATTCTGCGTAAATGGTATAGTTATTTAGAAAACGTTATCATAGTATAATGGACAAGCACGAATTTGCAAACAAATTTCAAACAAAAATGAAAATTGAAAATATATAGGATGGATAAAAGTATATTGACAACCTGTATATAACTGTATATACTGTGTATATAACAAGCGTGGCAAAAAAGCAAAATGAATAAATCGCAGGTGAATAAATGGCTAAGTAAAGAATGCAATTTGCATACAAAGGAGTAGCTTATGAATAATGCACTGATAGTCAGAAATGTCAGCAAGACATTTGACAAATTCAAGCTGGACAATATTTCATTTGAAGTGCCGGGTGGAAGCATTGTAGGAGTAATCGGAAAGAACGGCTGTGGCAAGTCAACACTTCTTTCTGTTCTTATGGGGATGAAAGAGTCTGATTCGACAGACACCGGGATTGTGATAGACGGTGTGTGTCTGCAGACGGATGAGAAGGCATACAAGAAGAAAATAGCTTATGTATTTAGTGAATTGCCGTTTAGGGAAAATTTATCTGCTGTCTCGATAGGAAAATATTACGGCAGATATTACGATGGATTTGATCAGAAAAAATACGAGGCTTTTCTTAAGCAGTATGGTCTTATCGATTTTCCGGGCGTACCTCTTAGAATTTCTAAAAGTAAAAAGGATATTATGAATGCCTCGGATTTTTCACAGGGGCAGAAGATACTGCTGCAGCTCGCATTTGCACAGAGCTATGATGCGCAGGTGTACTTTTTTGATGAACCTACGGGAAATCTGGATGTTGAATTTCGTGATAAATTTTATGAAACCATAAGGGAGCTTGCAGCAGATGAAAATAAATGCGTAATCTATGCGACGCATCTGGTCGAGGAGCTTGAGCATTTCGCAGATTATATTTTATGGCTGCAAAAGAAAGAAAATATCACAAGCAAATTCTATTACGGTTCGCTGGATGAGCTTAGGGATTCCTACAGACTTGTTTCCGGGGACAAGACACTGCTTGAGAGGATACCGAAGGAGCTTGTAGTCGGAGGGCGTTTGAGCGAAAGCTCGAATGAATTGCTGATAAAATATGATGAAGCAAAAATAAGCGCAAAGATAAATGATGAAATTGGATATGGTGAAACAGAAATAAATGATGAAATCGGATATGGTGCGACGAAGCTTGATCATGAAATCAGGCAGCATATGAGATATGCAGAGCTTAAAGAAATCATGTACTACGTACAGAAGAATGAGATAATAAAAGAAGGTGGTGATGAGCAATGATTAGGGATTATTTTGAGAGAAAAAAGATATGGTTATACAGTTCACCGAGGCATATCGGTTTGGCATTTATCGTATTGCTTGTGACAACACTGTGCGGATTATTGGGCTTTGTATTTGCCGGAGTGCTGTTTATAGCATTAAGTGCAAGCTATATCAGTTCTGAAATAAATGATCTTTTACCTTTTAATGAAAAGGAAAGAAAAACGAGATTTTTGACAGAGGTGATGCTTGATTTACTGTGTTTAAGTGTTTCTCTTCTTATAAACATTGCGTTTATTGTGATAAGATACAGAAAGCTGGAGCTTTTTTCACATCCGATTTATGTGGCGGTATGTTTTATTTCATATATCATAATTCTCGCACACTTTTCGATAAAAGCAGCAGAAGACAGCAGAAATTTAGAAAAGTGTTTAGCTGACGCGAGTGTTTCAAAGTCTGTAAAAATATATGAGACTTTTATTGATGTGGTAAAAATTGTTATATACACAGGGTTGTTTGTCTGCTTTATTACTATTATTACAAATGGCAGCTTTTCTGATATTGCAGGGATAGACAATGAGTTCTATAAGCTTGGATGTATATCAGGGATTTTGTCAGGTACTATACTGGTGATAGATATGTTAAGAACTATTGGAGACAGAAATGAATATTTTCATACAGTCTAAGGGTGGCATGCCCATTTATGAGCAGATTGCCACGCAGATAAAGGAGGCAATACTTGCCGGAAAATTGAATAAGGATGATGCGCTTCCATCGATAAGGGCGCTTTCAGCGGACATTAAGGTAAGCGTCATTACCACGAAAAAGGCATATGAGGAGCTTGAAAAGGAGAAAATGATATATTCGGTGCCGGGAAAGGGCTTTTTCGTGGATGATGCGGATATGGCATATCTCGAGGAAAAGAGGACCTTAAGTGTGGAGGAGGAGCTTGCCGCGGTTATAGAAAAGGCAAAGGCGGCAGAGCTTGATGAGGCAGAGTTTATTGATATGGTGAGGATACTTTGGGAGGAGGAAACATGCTAGAGGTTTTGAATTTATCTTACAGTACGAAAACCTTTTCTATGGAAAATGTCAGCTTTTCACTAGATGACGGATATCTCATGACACTTTTGGGAAGAAATGGCGCAGGAAAAACTACACTTTTTGATTTGGTGTATGGACGTCTTGAACCACTGAGTGGAAAGGTATTATGGAATGGCATTGATGTCACCGGAACGAAGGCAATTGACCTTCTATATCATGATGAAGTGGCATATGTCGGTGGAAGAAGCTGGTGTATAGACGGGATTGGGGCTGACGAAAATATCAAGCTGTTAAGCTCTCTTTACAGCAGATGGGATCAGAAGCATTTTGATGAAATGCTTGAAATGATGGATTTCACCAAGGAAGAATATACGACAAAATTTGAGGAGCTTTCAACAGGAAAACAGATGCAGCTCCAACTGGCTTTTGCTCTGGCAAGGCACCCAAAGCTTCTGCTTTTGGATGAGCCTATGGCAAATCTTGACCCGGTCGTAAAAACAGACATCTGGGAGCTTTTAATCCGAACAATAGAAAAAGAAAACATAAGCATCATAATCAGCACGCATCTGGTTGAGGAGGTCAATGACATAACTGACTATATCGGATTGCTTGATAATGGCAGGCTTGTTAAATTCGGGGACAGGGAACAGATATTAAATGATGATTTAGGAAATAAAAATAAGAATCTCAGGGAATTACTGGAGGAAGAAAATGGATAAAGCGGAAGAAATTTTTGCAGAGGGCATAGAAGATAGAAATGTGAAAACAATAAGGCAGGCGAGAGTACTTTTTGTGGTATGTCTTATGGCAGGCATGTTCATCATATTTGAAAGTGATGACATCTTTAAGTGGGTTACAGTGCTGGCTGTTTATTTTTTTACAGATTCATTTTATAAGAAATATCTGAGAGTGGAAGCAAATTTGGCTGATGATATGAGCGGTAATTATATTTATCAGTTTATAGGGCAGCATGCACTTTCGGTGGATTACTATTTTGAAATTATTGCAAAAAAAATCCGCAAATACAGGATGATTATTTTTGCAGAGTATCTTTTGTGTGCCATATTCTCAGATTCAAAGGCTTATGAATTACTTATTGCCATGGTGAGCGTTGTCATAACGTATGCCACCGCATGGATAAAAAAGAAATATTTTATCTGCCGCCTGGTGGGAAAGCTAAAGCCTGTTGAAATGATATTAACTTTCACAGATAGTTTTTTAAACATATTCAAATTTCTTCTTATATTGTTGGTCAGCTTTTTGTTTTGCGTGGTGTTTCTGGGATTGGCAGAGAGCGCAGTGGAACATGAAATGGTAAGCGGGCAGATACTTGAACGTTTTATAGGAATACCGGCCTTTTTTGTAATGGTTGTGGCGGGCTTGATTGTGCCATTGACAGGATACGCTTTTTT
Organism: Agathobacter sp.; assembly: GCF_977054825.1. Lineage (NCBI taxonomy): Bacteria > Bacillati > Bacillota > Clostridia > Lachnospirales > Lachnospiraceae > Agathobacter > Agathobacter sp. The sequence continues at coordinate 79,486 of NZ_CDRTEH010000010.1, read as the reverse complement.
TAAACCATCAGCCATATTAAATGCTGCCTTAAAGACGGCCATAGTTATAGGAATAGCAGGAGTTATCTGTATACTGGCATCGGCAAAATTGTGGTATTATGAAATAAACTATACAACGCAGAAAATAACATTGGTTCATTTTAAGGAAAAACAGTATGATTTTTCAGATGTCCAAAGGTACATATGGAAAAGCGGTGATGACGATGAGTCTGAAAAAACGCTTGTTTTGTATCTGAAGGATGAAACAGTGCTGGATTTATGCGATGATGGTGCATTTAGCAGTGAGCAGGGTGATTTTGAGAAAGCGCAAAGGCAGACGTGGCCGCAATTGGATACCTTTTCAAAAAATTAAAGGGAGAAAAACAATGAGCTTAATAAAAGGTATACATCATGTATCAATGAAGTGCAGCAGCACAGAGGAATATGAAAAGACAATAGATTTCTACAAAAACATTCTGGAAATCCCGGTCATAAGGGAATGGCAGGCAGGAATCATGCTTGATACCGGAAACGGAATTGTTGAGATTTTTAACGATGGAGATGATGCACCGGGAAAAGGTGTGATTCGTCATTTCGCATTTGCAACAGATGATGTGGATGCGTGTGTAGAGGCTGTAAAAGCAGCAGGATACGAGGTATTTATCGAGCCAAAGGATATAGAAATCGCATCAACACCGGTATTTCCGGCGCGCATAGCATTCTGCAAAGGACCACTTGGCGAGGAAATCGAGCTGTTTCAGGAAAAATAATAGGACATATTAATGGTTTTATAGGGGTACTATATTATGGGAAAAACTCCAATTAAGCGCACGCTTGCAGGCTATATTATTAAAAAAACAGACACCGAGGTCTATCGGGCAGGAAAACTAACCGGAGAAAAGCATTTGAACAAAATAACAGAAATGATGGAATTTGTTGGTGGACGCCGGAAACTAATCGAACAGGCAAGGTACATAGAGAATAATACACAAGCAGGCCGCGATGGGAAGATAAGGATTAATTGGATTCAGGTCAACAGTGATATCAAAAAAATAGATTGTGACGTCAGCAGCATACCGGAGCTGTGCCGGCTAGAGGGTGTTGAGGATTCAAGAGCAAAACAGCTAAGATTGATAGAGTCTGTAAAGCAGAGGAAATCAGAGGTTGGTGACTGTGACTGGATATGCAGATATTATGATGATATTTTGGGGCGTCTGGAAGCCGGAAAGAGTGTCACAGAGGCAGAGGAGGATATGCGTTTTAAGTGTATCAATGCCATAACAAGAATAAAGGAGCCTGTGTGGGAGCGTGTTTTTAGCGCAAAGGTTTTTAATGATTCAAAGAAATTTGAAAAAAGCTATCGACAAAAGATGGTATCAATCCTGACTAAATATTCGCCGTATTATGAGAAGGATATGGAGGATTATGATACAGAGGGAGAGGAAGATGACACCAAAGAGGATAAAAAGAAGTCGGGGCTTGAAATTTTGAAGATGCATGGAATTATGTCATATGCACAGACCCTGGAATGGAAGGGAGCATTGTCATATAGAATAGATGATACATGTGTTATTGATACATCAAATCAGATTTATGGAACCATTATTAATACGCAGACACTTGAGCATGCAAGGCCGGTTTCGCTTGCAGGGTGCAAAAGAATTATGACCATAGAGAATAAGGCTAACTATGAAAGTATGCAATATGATGAGAATACCTTGTATATTTTTTGTCATGGCTATTTTACTCCTAAGGAAGTGATTTTTCTAAAGAAATTAAGTCTTATTGTACCTAAGGAATGTGAGTTCCTTCATTGGGGAGATATGGATTTTGGAGGAATAAGCATATTTTTATTTATTAAGGAGAGGATTTTTGAAAAGCTAATGCCTTATAGAATGGGCGTAGCGGATTTTGAGGACGCATTAAAAAAAGATGCGGGAATACCTCTTAAGGCTTCAACGAGGGAAAAACTTGAAAAAAAAGACGCAGGATTGCTTACTGAATTAAAAGAAGCAATTCTTGAATCCGATAAAACAATAGAGCAGGAAAGGCTCTTATGAGGCTGATTCGGAAATTTGTAAATATGAGAATATTTAATACAAGAGCACCTGATGATATGAGAATTTTTTGAATTTAAATAAAAATATAATTATGGAAAGGAAAAAGAATATGAAAAAAAGTGTTTTATTGGCTGTTTTAGCAGCTATGGTAGCAATCGGGGGGCTGTAGAACAGTAAATAATAAGGTTGTATCGCAAAAGAATGATAAGACAAATGTGTGCATTATGAAAAAAATATATATATTTGACAAATCAAAGTATAAAGGTATATACTAGCCGAGTTAAGCAAATTAATCAGGCTTTAAAATAATTATAATTAAAATGATGATTTTACGAAAGGAGTGCAACTATGAGCTGGAAAACAACCACACTTCACCTCATGAAAGGTAACTGTTTAGCTGTTTACAGGGATAGTGCGCTCTTTTTTAGGTAAACAGCTTAAATAAATTAAGTTAAACTCAAGTTAAAATAAAACTGAAACGCACTATCTCCTGTTCAAAATATTTAAAGACAACTGTTTTGAAAAGGAGATTTTTTATGCGTAAATTTAATATTAAAGCACAGATACATAAATTGTACACGCTGACCACAGTAGGATATTACAGGATAGCAGGGGCTTCATGGGTTGCACTTCTTGCGCTCAGAGGTTTTTCAATGTTTGAGATAGGAATGTTAGAAAGTATATTTCACATAGTAAGCAGCAGCTTTGAGATACCATCAGGGGTTGTTGCGGATGTGTTTGGAAGAAAGAAAACCATGGTGCTTGCAAGTCTGGTAAGTTTTGTATCGGGACTTTTTATGATACTGTCTAACAATTTCTGGTCAGTTGCATTTGCTATAGGCTTTAGTGCCTTAAGCTACAATCTCGAATCAGGGACACGTGAGGCTTTGGCATATGATAGTTTAAAATTTGCCGGTCAGGAGGAAAAATACAATAAATTTGCATCAACTGAAATGATGTTGTATAGGATAACAAGCTCAACGGCTACTTTATGCGCAGGTTTTGCGCTGTGGCTTGGTTACAGAAAGGCATATGCATTTGATATTGTATTCAGCCTCATAGCAATAGGAATTGCGTGCAGTCTGAGTGAAGTATCTGTGTCAAATGATGAAAATACGGATAACAAAGAAAACAATAACCCAAATGCAAATAAAAATGCAAAAATAGGAAACCGGCTCAAAAATGTCATTACAGAAAGCTGGCATTTCATGATTACGAATAAAAAGGCCAGAAGTATCATGGTTATAAATGCACTTATAGGGGCGGTTTCAACCCTGGTATTATTCTTTTTACAGGCGAAACTTCCCCTTGCAGGATTAAATGATGCGTTGCTTGGACCGGCACTTTTTGTGATGGGGCTGGGAGCGGCGTTTGGTGCAAAAGCAGCCGGATTTTTTCCAAAATTGAAATATAAAAAATACATTATTATCAGTAGTATAGGTGTTGCCTTTGCATTTGCAATGGTATTTACAGAACTGCCATATATTATGATACTGGGTGGATTCGCGGGCTCTTTTTTTGATGATTTTATAGAAGTGCGCACGGATATTATACTCAATGAAATGATACCGTCAGAGCAGAGAGCCACACTCGTTTCGGTTAATTCATTTATGTTTTCAATCGTTATGATTGTAATGTCAACACTTATGGGAAGCATTATGTAGCAGCATCACCGTTTAAGCTTCACGGATTCATATGCACAGCATACCTCCTTCGTGCATACAATAGCATGAAGGAGGTATGTTTGTATTATGAATCCATTTAAAATGAGGCCGGAGAGAACCGGCGATTTATTTGTTGACTGGGAGAAATTCTGGGTAAAACCATATAACAAAAATGAGGTAAATCCGTATACAAGGACGAGAATCATATTGATGAATGGTACGGAATTTGAAAACGTGTGGTTTTCGCATCAGTTTTCAAGAAGCGTAGGTGATGATGAGCTTAGACGAAAGCTTGCATACATCAGGAAAAGTGAGCAACAGCAGCAGAAAATACTCACACATTTAAAGCCGGCAGATGAGTCGGCATTGGAGCACACCATAGGCTACGAGCAGCTTGCGGTTGACCTGACTGCGCATCTTGCAAAACGAGTAAATGACAAAAATATTAAGTCTGCGCTCGATTTTGCGTTACTTGAGGACTTTGATCATTTGTACCGCTATGCAGATTATCTTGATTTTACCACAGGTGAGCACGCAGAGAAGCTTGTCGGAGGCTATACGGAAATCACACCGGGCAGACCGACTATTTCACACCACAGGCATCCATATGATTCAATACGATATCCGATGACGGATAAATGCCCTGCGACAATGGATGTGCTGGCTGCAAACGTAATTACAGCAGCAGAACAGCAGACTATGAACTACTATATGAACACAGCGGCACTCTGGCCGGATGAGATGGGACGCAGGCTCTATCAGGAAATCGGAATGGTCGAGGAACAGCATGTCACACAGTATGGCAGCCTGTTGAAGCCATGCATGAGCCGCCTTGAAAATCTTCTTGTGCATCAGTATGTCGAGTGCTGGCTGTATTGGAGCTGTTATGAAACGGAGACAGATACAAGAATACGTGGCATATGGCAGTTTATGTTTGAACAGGAGCTTAAGCATCTGCATATTGCACTGGAGCTGTTAAGACAGTACGAGAAAAAGGATTGGCAGGATGTCATCCCGGACGCTGAGTTCCCGGCTCCACTCGTGCTGGAGAGCAATATTGAGTATGTCAGGTGTGTGCTTGGAAGTACGGTAAACGACACAGCATGCCGTGAAAGGTATGTGGATGTAAGAACCAATGCTCCTGAAACATTTATCAGATATCAGCGCCTGGTCAATGACCCGGTAAGAAATGTAATGAGCCATACCTTTATCGAGGATTATATCCGCAAAAACGGAGAGGATTATCGCTTTGAGGTGGCGCCAAATCCGGTGCCGGAGCTTCGTGACCGCACCAAGGATAATATATGTGTGGGCAGACAGCCTCTTTGCAGGAATCGGTATTAGAAGCTATTTTATATGCCATCTGTGGCATGTGACACCCGGCCCTGACATTGTGTCAGGGCATAGCTGTGCAAAGAAGTATAATTCGATTGTATCTGGGCTGTAATCGTTGCTGGTCACACTGTTAGGTGTGAACAGTAACGAGTAAGGCTCAGAGAAGCCGGTTGACGAAATTATATAGGTGTATTAAACTGTAACTGGGTTAGACAAGACTAATTACTTACGGCTGTATAAGAAATAATATGCTGAATAATAAAATAAAAAAACATCAGAACAGGAGGCAACCATGATCACATCAACCATATTAGGTCTACTAATACCATTTATAGGCACATCGCTCGGTGCGGCATGTGTACTTTTTATGAAAAATGAGCTTTCCGTAAAGACCACAAAAATGCTCAGTGGCTTTGCAGCAGGCGTAATGATTGCGGCATCAGTCTGGAGTCTTCTGATACCGGCACTTGAGCAGTCACAGAGCCTTGGAAAAATGCAGTTCGTACCGGCAGTAGCAGGCTTTATGCTAGGAATGTTTTTCCTATTGATACTGGATACGATAACACCGCATATGCATCTCGATAATTCGGTAGAGGGACCGAAGAGCAATTTAAGCAGACAGACAATGATGGTGCTTGCAGTTACACTACATAATATACCTGAGGGCATGGCAGTCGGAGTGCTCTACGCAAGCTGGATATCAGGAACCACCACCATCACGAGGGCAGCAGCCCTTTCACTGGCAATCGGAATAGCCATACAGAATTTCCCTGAGGGCGCAATCATATCCATGCCATTACATAGCACCGGAAGCTCGAAGTTTCGTGCCTTTGTATACGGAGTATTGTCAGGAATAGTCGAGCCGATAGCAGGAATACTTACGATACTTGCCATCGGAATAATAGAGCCGGTGATGCCGTACCTGTTAAGCTTCGCTGCCGGAGCCATGATCTATGTAGTCATAGAAGAACTCGTGCCGGAAATGTCAGAGGGAGGGCACTCAAACCGCGCCACCATAGCATTTATGGTGGGCTTCTGCCTTATGATGACACTCGATGTGATGCTGGGCTAGGCCAGAGCAATCCCTCGCGGAGAGCGAGCAAATTCAAGCGAGCCCGGCAGAGACCGTACAAAGCATACACAAATATACCAAGCCCGCACCGAGCGAGCCCACGGCAACAGCCGTGGGCAAAGCGAAAAGTCAGTAAATAGAGCCACAGCGTGAGGAACCCGAGCCTGTGAGTGCCTGCCGCCCGGGTTCCGTACTATAGCCAAACCCCGCAATTCAAATGCATTGTGAAAAACTGTGAAAAAAAGGGAAAATCTTCCCGAATTATTTGGAAATTTTTAATAAATCGCAAATAAAAATAAAATAAATCTAAACATCCCCAAAACGCAATAGAAAAACTGCACAAAAATAAAAACTAAAATTGTTGAAAATGTATAGAAAGCTAACTAAAAAACGAGTACATTTGCCAGTCAAACAAATTAAAAACGAAAAGTTGACTTTATAAAACGATGTGACTAAAATCAAGTACAACGATAGTTGCTTCTTATTAAATCAAGACCAAACAAACATCAAAGGTCAGACAAAACACATCTTGAGTTATTAAGAAACAATTTGCGTATCAAATTTCATATAGCAAAAAAGAAAGGAGGTAACGCAGATGGATGCTCTGGTAGATGGACTGTTAGAGGAACTCAATTGTGACGTGGTATTCAAGATACCGATATTCGGAGGTATACCCATATACGAGTCGGTAGTAGTCACATGGATAATCATGGCAGCGGTATTTTTACTGTGCTTTTTTCTCGGCAGAAATCTTTCAGTTGAAAATCCCGGACGCAGACAGGTAGCCGTAGAGGCAGGAGTCAAATTCCTTAATGATTTCTTCAGTGAGACACTCGGAGAAAAAGGAAAGGATTACATACCATATCTGGCAACAGTAATCATCTATATAGGAATAGCAAACCTGATAGGCTTACTTGGCTTCAAACCGCCGACAAAGGATATGAACGTCACCGCAGCACTTGCTGTAATGAGTATAGTTCTTATCGAGGTGGCAGGAATCAGGGCGAAGGGCACCAAAAGGTGGCTTAAAAGCTTTGCAGAGCCAATGCCGGTAATACTACCTATCAATATCCTTGAGATCTTTATCAAACCATTATCGCTGTGTATGCGATTATTTGGAAACGTCCTTGGTTCATTCGTAATCATGGAGCTTTTAAAGATGGTCGTCCCGGCAATCGTCCCGGCGGTATTCAGTTGTTATTTTGATATCTTTGATGGACTTATACAGGCATATGTATTTGTATTCCTGACAGGACTTTTCATCAAGGAGGCAACCGAGTAAGAAGACCTGATGAGGCATGAAACACCACATCATTTATTTTCACATCGTAAGCATGCTTACAAAAAGAAACAAAATAATTGCTAACCAAAAGAAAGCATATAAGCAAGAAAAGGAGAACACATTATGTCATCAACATTATTAGTAGCAATCGGAGCTGGAATCGCAGTATTAACAGGAATCGGAGCCGGACTTGGAATCGGTAAGGCAACAAGCAGCGCAGTAGACGCAATCGCAAGACAGCCTGAGGCTGAGAGCAAAATCTCTAAATCACTTCTTTTAGGATGTGCCCTTGCAGAGGCAACAGCTATTTACGGTTTCGTTATCGCATTACTTATCATCCTCTTCCTTAAATAATCAGGCAGCGTAACTGACAGTTACAACCAGATGAAACAGAAAGGAAGGTAGAGCAATGTTAAAAATTGATCCATGGAACATAATATGGACAGTAGTCAATCTGCTTTTCCTGTACTGGATATTTAAGAAATTCCTCTTTGACCGCGTGATGGGCGTGATAAATCAGAGAGATGAAATGATTAAAAAGCAGTTCTCAGAAGCAAAGAAGAGTCAGGACGATGCAGAAAGCTTAAAGAGCGATTATCAGAAGAAGCTCGAGAGCGCAAAGACTCAGGTTGACCAGATAATCCTCGATGCCAGGGCAAGAGCCGAGGCAGAGCAGGAGAAGGCTCTTGAGAGAACCAGACAGGAAGCAGACAGTATGCTTGAAAAAGCAAAAGCGGACATTGCTAGCGAGCAGGATAAGGCAACAAAGGCCGCTGAGGCTGAAATTGCAAGACTTGCCATCTTAGCAGCGAGAAAGATTGTAAAGACAGGTGAAGCTAATGACACAGGCAGCAGTAAATAATGCAATAGTTTTGTACAGGCTGGCTGTAGAGCGTCGTGATGTGGAGGAAGCACAGAGAGTATACTTTGTGACAGAAAAGCTTGCACAGACGCTCGCAAATCCACTTATACCACTGACCAAAAAGTATGACATCATAGAAAAGGTATACGGATTTGAGAGTGAGCCAAAGCTTATCACAAGCTTCATAAAGGAAATGGTAAAGCTTGGATATGCCTCTGAAATGAATGAAATCTTTGAGGCATATTACAGATACTGGGATGAGAAAAACCATATCCTAAGAGCTGAGCTTATCAGTGCACAGGCCGCAACCGACGAGGAAGCAAAGGACGCCAAGGCGCTGCTACAAAGCAAATATCCGGAATATGAAATATCCCTTACACAGAAGGTGGACGAAACACTTTTAGGTGGATATGTGATTAAGACTCTTAATACAGAGTATGACAGAAGCTACGAAGGAAAGCTTCGTGAGCTTGAAAGAAAATTGACCAGGAGGTGACCCCTGTGGGCGCAATCAGTGCAACAGACATAATCTCCATTATCCAGAGCGAGATAGAGAATTTCGACTTCGATACCGAGAGCCGTGAGACCGGCGAGGTAATCTACGTCGGCGACGGAATCGCCACAATATACGGCATCGACCATGCCATGTACGGTGAGATCGTAGTATTCGATAATGGAGTAAAAGGAATGGTTCAGGATATCCGTCAGAATGAAATCGGAGTAATCCTTTTCGGAAGAGACCACGGAATCCATGAAGGAACCAAAGTAGTAAGAACAAAGAAAAAAGCCGGAATCCCTGTAGGCGAAGGCTTTATCGGCCGAATCATCAATGCCTTAGGTGAGCCTATTGATGGAAAGGGCGATATCAAAGAGGAAGATTACAGACCAATCGAGAATGAGGCACCGGGTATCGTGGACAGAAAGTCAGTAGATACACCGCTTGAGACAGGAATCCTCTCAATCGATTCAATGTTCCCAATCGGACGTGGACAGCGTGAGCTTATCATCGGTGACCGTCAGACAGGAAAGACATCAATTGCCACAGATACCATCATCAACCAGAAGGGCAAGGATGTTATCTGTATATATGTAGCAATTGGTCAGAAAGCATCAACAGTAGCAAAAATTGTGTCAACTCTGACAAAACATGGCGCAATGGACTACTCAATCGTGCTTTCATCAACAGCCAGCGATCCTGCATCACTGCAGTATATCGCACCATACGCAGGAACAGCCATGGCAGAGCATTTCATGCATCAGGGCAAGGATGTACTTATCGTATATGATGACCTTTCAAAGCATGCGGTAGCATACAGAGCACTTTCACTGCTGCTCGAGAGATCACCTGGACGAGAGGCATATCCTGGAGACGTATTCTATCTCCACTCAAGACTGCTCGAGAGATCAAGCCGTCTGAGCGATGAGCTGGGCGGAGGCTCAATCACAGCACTCCCAATCATCGAGACACAGGCAGGAGATGTATCAGCATACATCCCTACCAACGTAATATCTATCACAGACGGACAGATATTCCTTGAGAGTAACCTCTTCAACGCAGGTATGAGACCGGCTGTAAACGTAGGTCTTTCAGTATCCCGAGTTGGTGGAGCAGCCCAGACAAAGGCCATGAAGAAGGCATCAGGAAGCATCCGTATCGACCTGGCACAGTACAGGGAGATGGAGGTCTTCACACAGTTTGCATCAGACCTCGACGATGCCACAAAGGCACAGCTTGCACATGGAAAAGCACTTATGGAGCTTTTGAAGCAGCCGCTTTGCCACCCACTGTCACTGCATGAGCAGGTAATGACACTTATCATGGCAAACCACGGTGTGTTTGACACAATTGAGACAAAAGAGGTCAAGAAATATCAGAGCGATATCCTCTCATACATGGATCTTTCTTATCCGGAAATCGGACAGAAAATCGAAGAGAACAGAGCCATTGATGAAGAGCTCGTAAATAAAATCATGGATGCAGTAAAAGAGTATAAAGGGTAACAGGTAGTATTATGGCAAACACGAAGGAAATACAGGATCGAATAAAAAGTATCAATGATACGCTTAAAATCACAAATGCCATGTATATGATTTCTTCTTCGAAGCTGAAAAAGTCCAAAAAGATGCTGGCAGATACAGAGCCGTATTTCTTCACACTGCAATCAGAGATGAGCCGAATACTCAGGCATCTGCCTGATATGGAGGACATCTATTTCAAGACCAACGAGGACAAGCTGCCTGAGGACAGAAAGGTCGGATATATCGTAATCACAGCCGACAAAGGACTTGCGGGCTCATACAATCACAACATCCTTAAAATGGCTGAGGAGCACTTAAAGGATCATCCGAACCATTCACTTTTCGTACTCGGAGAGCTTGGACGTCATTATTTTGAACAGCGTGGGATTGAGATTGAAAAACAGTTCCATTACACAGTTCAGAATCCGACACTCAACCGTGCCAGAAATATTGCAGAAGAAATTTTGGAGCTATATCTACATAACGAGCTGGACGAAGTTTATATTATCTATACCAGCATGATAAATGCGATTCAGGAGGAAACACAGATGTCACAGCTTCTGCCACTGAAAAAGGCAGACTTCACTGTGCAGATTCCTATAGACATTCCGAGGGAGGAGCTGGCGCTCAAGCCATCGCCTGAGGCGGTCATGGATCGTATCGTACCAAACTACGTTGTTGGATTTGTCTACGGTGCTCTTGTAGAGTCATTCTCCTGCGAGCAGAACGCCAGAATGATGGCGATGCAGTCCGCATCAAACAGTGCGAGGGACATGCTTGCAGAGCTTGACATTCTTTACAACCGTGCCAGACAGGCAGCGATTACACAGGAGATTACAGAGGTAATAGCCGGTGCCAAATCGCAGAAGAAAAAGAGAAAGTAGGCTTTTTGATGAAAACAGGAAAAATTATCCAGGTTATGGGTCCTGTTGTCGATGTAGAGTTCGAGGATGAGAACCTGCCGGCAATCAGAGACGCACTAGAAGTTTTAAATGGTGACAAAAAAAGTGTGATGGAAGTCGCACAGCATATTGGAAATAATACAGTACGCTGTATCATGCTTGCTTCCAGCGAGGGACTTCACAGAGATATGGAAGTAACAGCCACAGGCGCCGGCATCAAGACACCTGTCGGAGAGCAGACTCTCGGCAGACTGTTCAACGTGCTCGGTGAAGCAATCGACGGCGGAGCACAGCCTGATACAGAAGAAAAGTGGGAAATCCACAGAGAGCCACCAACATTTGAGGAGCAGAACCCTGCAGAGGAAATCCTCGAGACAGGAATCAAGGTCATAGACCTTCTTGCCCCATATGCAAAGGGTGGTAAAATCGGACTCTTCGGAGGAGCCGGAGTAGGAAAAACAGTCCTCATCCAGGAGCTCATAAGCAATATCGCAACAGAGCACGGCGGCTACTCAATCTTTACAGGAGTCGGAGAGCGTTCCAGAGAGGGAAATGACCTCTGGTCAGAAATGAAGGAATCAGGAGTTCTGGAAAAAACAGCCTTAGTGTTCGGACAGATGAACGAGCCACCAGGAGCACGTATGCGTGTAGCTGAGACAGGACTTACAATGGCAGAGTATTTCAGGGATGAGAAGCACCAGAACGTGCTGCTTTTCATCGACAACATATTCCGTTTCACACAGGCAGGTTCAGAGGTTTCAGCGCTTTTAGGACGTATGCCTTCAGCCGTAGGCTATCAGCCTACACTGGCTACTGAGATGGGTGAGCTGCAGGAGCGAATCGCATCTACAAAGAACGGTTCAGTAACATCGGTACAGGCCGTATACGTACCAGCCGATGACCTTACAGACCCGGCTCCGGCTACAACCTTCGCACATCTGGATGCCACAACAGTTCTTTCAAGAAAGATTGTTGAACAGGGTATTTACCCGGCAGTAGACCCGCTTGAGTCTACATCACGTATCCTCGAGCCTGATATCGTAGGCGAGGAGCATTATCAGGTAGCACGAAAGGTACAGGAGATTCTCCAGAAGTACAAGGAGCTGCAGGATATCATCGCAATCCTCGGTATGGAGGAGCTGGCAGATGAGGACAAGGTGCTCGTATACAGAGCAAGAAAAATCCAGAAGTTCCTCTCACAGCCATTCCACGTAGCAGAGAACTTCACAGGAATCCAGGGTGTCTATGTGCCTGTTGAGGAGACCATCAAGGGCTTTAAGGCTATCATAGACGGTGAGATGGACGAGTATCCTGAGAACGCATTTTTCAATGTCGGAACAATCGAGGACGTCAAGGAAAAAGCAAAGACTATGCAGCAGTAAAAGCATAAGGAAGGACAAATCGTATGGCAACAAATACATTTTATCTAAAGGTAATAGCTGCTAACAGAGTGTTTTACTCAGGAAGATGTCGTTCCATAATAGTCCCTGAGTTCGATGGCCAGAAGGAAATCCTCGCCCACCACGAGGATATGGTCATAGCCGTCGATGAGGGCGAGATGAGATTTCAGCCGGAGGGCAGTGACAACTGGGAGTACGCGGTAGTGGGAATGGGCTTCGTAGAGATAGTCAACAACCGTGTGACACTGCTTGTCGAGACAGCCGAGCGTCCGGAGGAAATCGATATAGCAAGAGCAAGAGAGGCAAAGGAGAGAGCCGAGGAGCAGCTTCGACAGAAGCAGAGCATCCAGGAGTACTATCACTCAAGAGCTTCGCTGGCCCGTGCCATGACACGACTGAAAGCAACTTCAGGAAAATAATAAATGTTAATAAATTACAAAAAAGAGGTTGCGACGACCTCTTTTTTGTTTACTTTTTACATGAAATGAGTTACAATGGCATTGTATAGGTTAGTAGTATGGTCATAGAAACAGGTGAGAGTATGAGGATAGTATACGGACTGACAGTATTGCTGGAAGCGATACTGATTGCATATTGCGCAATCGGTTCCTTTAAAAAACATGACAGACTTGGTAAAAGCGTGTGTATATATGAGACGCTGGCATTTGCCTGCGCAGTAGTCTTTTTCTTTTTTACATTTGTGCCGGGGCACACTGTTACAGTGTTTGCAAAAGGAATTACTATGGCACTGTTTGACTGGATGCTCATCGCTCTTATGTTTTATACACAGTATTATACAGGTGCTGTAAAGACCTTTAAGGGTGTGCAGGCTGCTTCCATGATATTTGCGGTGCTGGACACATATATGCTTATCGAGAATACCTGGACGAATAAGATATTTGATATAGAGTCAATAAAAGCTGAGAATATTAAGGTGGTATTCAATCATGACAGCCTGTGGTACAAGCTGCATTTCATGTTCACATATGCATTTGTGATTCTGGTTATTTTTACATATTTGTTTATGATTATCAAATCATCGCGCATGTACAGGGAGGCATATGGGGCTATAGCGATAGTTATTTTTATAGGCTTCTCGTTTGATGTCGCTACTATAGGCTCGGACTCCATATATGACCTCTCCATGATTATATATGGTGTCATGGCTATTATTATATATTACCTGACCTACAGATACGTGCCGAATGAGCTCATAGAAAATATGCTCTCTCTAGTGGTCAGCGATATGAACAATGGTATCATCTGCTATGACAGAAAGGGCAGGTGCATATATTACAATGAGCTGGTGGAGACTATTTACAGACATGGCGGCAATATGTCTGTTTATGAAAGTAAATATAGCCGGTGGATTGAAAAGATAGGTGACGACAGAGAAGACAGCATGAGCTTCCAGACTCATATCGTTATCAATGGCGAAAAGCACTATTTTGAGATTGCCTACAAGCGCATATATGATGAGCACAAGCGCTTCATATGCGATTATTTTGTATACAATGACCGTACACAGATGTATGAGTCGTGGGAGCAGGAAAAGTACAAGGCTTCGCATGACAGCCTGACAGGTCTTTTGAACCGTGACCAGTTCTATGAGGATGTGCACGATATGGTGAACAAGTATCATGACACAACCTTCTACCTGATTTGCAGCAATATAAAGGATTTCAAATTCATCAATGAGATTTTTGGAATGGAGAAGGGCAATCAGGTGCTCTTAAAGCAGGCGAAGCTCATGTCATCAAATCCATCTGAGAGGACTATTTGTGCAAGGCTTATGAATGACCGCTTTGCGCTGTGTATGCCGAGAGAAGAGTTTGACGAAAAAAGAGTAGCAGATTCAATCGAAGAGCTGCAGCGTGAGTTTAGTGGCAATTCCTTCCATCTGCATACATACATGGGTGTGTATGAGATAAGAGACAGGGATGAGGCTGTCAGAGTTATGGTAGACAAGGCAAATATAGCGGCAGATACCATAAAGAATAATTACGACTGCTATGTGGCATACTATGATGAGCATCTGCTTGAGATATCGATAGAGCAGAGGCGGCTGCTCGGTGAATTTGAGCCGGCACTGCAAAAGGATGAGTTTGTCATGTATTTACAGCCGCAGGTGAACCGTGACGGTATTGCGAAGGGCGCAGAGGCGCTGGTGCGCTGGGCTCATCCGTCGAGAGGCATCCTGACACCGTATGCCTTTATTGATATTTTAGAGAACGCAGGTCTCATTTACAAGCTTGACCTATATATATGGGAGAAGGCAGCGCAAAAGCTTGCAGAGTGGAAGGAAAAGGGCTACGGAAGCTATCATATATCTGTAAATATATCTACAAAGGACTTTTACATTATAGATATATATGAGACCTTTACAGGGCTGATTAGTAAGTATGACATTCCGGCATCCAACCTGCATCTGGAGATTACAGAGACAACGCTGATGACCGATTTTGAGAAGAATATGAATATCATCCACAAGCTTCAGGATGTGGGCTTCAGGGTGGAGATTGATGATTTCGGAAGCGGATACTCATCACTCAACATGCTAAAGGACATCAGTGCCGATGTACTGAAAATCGATATGGGCTTCCTCCGTGAATCGGAGAACGAGGTCAAGGGACAGGATATCTTAGAGAGCATCATCACACTTGCAAGCAAGATAGGTATGGACGTCATCACAGAGGGTGTGGAGACGAAAAAGCAGCTTGATATGCTCACAATGATGGGCTGTCATGAGTTCCAGGGATATTATTTCTCAAAGCCGGTGCCGGTATCTGAGTTTGAAGAAAAGTATCTGGTATAGCTATCATGTATATCTATTATGTATATCCAATATATATTATAGGTATTGTGCAAAATTTAATACACTGTATATTTGGGGCGGGTATTGAAATATCCGCCCTTTTTTTCTATAATTATAAACCGTGTGGATTGCTGTAAATATGTAATTGCTGTAGGTCACACAATGGTGTGGCAGCAAACAGCGAATATGAGAAAAAGAGGCGAAAAAATGACTGAAAAAGAAAAAATAAGGATTCAGACATCAGAGACCTTTTTGTTAAGTGCGATTCTGGCACTTTCCGGAGGCTTTCAGGATGCCTACACCTACAACGTGAGAAACGAGGTGTTCTCGAATGCGCAGACAGGAAACGTGGTGCTGATGAGCCAGCATCTGATGATGGGTGAATGGATGAAGGGACTATCGTATCTTTTCCCAATCCTCTCATTTGCGCTCGGTGTGCTTGTGGCAGAGAGAATCGGGCATAGATATAAGAAGGCAAAGCGCATCCACTGGCGTCAGATAGTGGTGGTGATAGAGATAATCATACTGTTTGTGGTGGGCTTCATACCACACAGGTACGATATGATAGCGACCATGCTGGTATCATTCAGCTGTTCTATGCAGGTGCAGTCCTTCAGAAAGGTAAACGGCTACGGCTACGCCAGCACCATGTGCATCGGCAACCTAAGAAGCGGCACAGAGAGCCTGTCAATATATCTGCGTGACAGAAATATCGGGGCACTGAAAAAGACCGCGCACTACTATGGAATCATTCTGATATTTGCAATAGGAGCAGGTATAGGCGGAGTGTGCTCAATGCACATAGGAATACGCGCTATATGGGCTTCAAGCGTGCTGCTTGCCATTGTATGTGCAATGATGGTCAGGGAACACAGATAAGCAGCCACAAATAGTCACGAAAAATAATATAACGGAGATACAATATAAAATGAAATTATTAAAGCAATTTCTCATCATACTTGCGATTTCGTTTGTAGGTGAGATACTCAAATATTTACTGCCATTGCCTGTTCCGGCGAGTATATATGGCATGGTTATACTTTTTATAGGTCTGCTTACGGGCCTGATACCGCTTGATTCTGTAAGGAATGCAGGCAAATTCATGATAGAGATAATGCCTGTCATGTTTATCCCTGCGGGAGTGGGGCTCATGTCATCCTGGGGCAATCTGAAGCCGGTGCTCGTACCGGTGCTTGTAATCACGGTTGTGGCACTTCTTACTGTAATGATTGCTACAGGACATGTTTCACAGCTCGTAATCCGTATGCAGAAGCGCAAAAGGGCCGGTGCAGGAGAAAATAAATAAGATAGAGGATAATCATAATGGATAATTTGTTTCAGACATCGCTTTTTGCCGGTGTCACAGTAAGTCTGGTTGCATATCTGATAGGTATGCTTTTAAAGAAGAAGTTTAAGCTTGCAATACTCAATCCGCTTCTCATCTCAATAGTGCTGACCATCATAGTGCTTGTTGTGGCAGATGTGGATTATGACACATACAATAAGGGTGCATCGTACCTTAGCTGGTTTCTGACACCGGCCACGGTATGCCTTGCGATACCACTCTATGAGCAGTGGACCCTGCTCAAGAAAAATATAGCAGCGGTCGCGCTCGGACTTACAGCAGGAGTCATAACAAGCCTTGTGACAGTGCTTGTGCTGTCAGTGCTTATGGGGCTTTCACACGAGGACTATGTCACGCTGCTTCCAAAGTCCATCACGACAGCTATCGGTATGGGCGTATCAGAGGAGCTCGGCGGATATGTGACTATCACTGTCGCAGTTATCGTTGTGACAGGTGTGCTTGGAAATATACTCGGAGAGTTTGTTTGCAAAATATTCAGAATCACTGAGCCTATATCGAAGGGACTGGCGCTGGGCGCTTCATCACATGCCATCGGAACAGCGAAGGCTATCGAGATGGGCGAGATAGAGGGAGCCATGAGCTCTCTTGCTATCGCGGTGGCAGGAATACTTACGGTGGTGTTTGCATCGGTGTTTGCAAACTTTTATTGATTTGTCTGAGCGTGTGCTAATGACGGAAGCGTGAGGCTTTTTCCACAGAAAGGAGCTATATTTATATGATAATTACTATAGCAAGAAAGTGCGGTTGCGATGCAGATAGTATCGGTAGAGCAGTCGCTGAGAAATATCATTTACAATTCATGGACAGAGAGGCTATTGCGGCCGGTGCCAAAGAGGCAGGCTGCTATGATGAGTATGAGGAGTTTTACAGTGAGAGACCGGTTAATTCCCTGCTTTACTCTATTGTGATGGAGACGGAGGAGGATAATGTGCTGCATGATACTCCGGCGAGGGCTCTTACATTTATAGACAGGCTGCCGCTTGAGGACGGCTGTGAGGGATATGTGATTCAGGGACGCTGTGCAAACTTTGCCTTTCAGGGAAGAGATGATGTTGTCTCAGTTTTCCTGACAGCGAATGATGCCTTCTGCGTTGATACTGTGGCTGATACACATGGAGTCTCAGCGAGAAAGGCAAGGGCTGTTGTGCGTGAGACAAATGACCGCAGAAAGACCTATCACAAATACTATACCGGACAGGAGTGGGGACAGGCAGAAAACTACGACCTGTGTCTGAATGTGGCAAAGCTCGGTGTAGATGGTGTGATTGCGATGATTGACAGCTTCATACAAAATAGAAAATAGAAGTGTATATACGAAAGCCGAATCCGTGGGAGTGTGGATTCGGCTTTTTGAGTTATGTTAATCGAGATTATTAATACTTTCAATTATACATGTATGCTTTTTTTCATTATCAGATGTGTTGCTGTAGTTCGATAAATTTATTGGAAACTTCGTGATTAGGTATATATGCCATTTTCCTATTGGCATCATAAGCCAGATAACCTAAATGAATTAAAGCTGTAAGTGCATCATCCTTTGAAGCAACTGTAGTAAGGTCATTTTGGAAGGTATTTACATTAACTCTGATTTTATCGCCGGAAAGCATGGCGAGCACATCATCCTTTAAACCGGCGTAGTTCATGGTGATAAATGTGTTGATTGATTCAAACGAGGATGTATTTTTCCAGTAAAAATCATAGTCATGATCTAGCATAGCCTGAACAACGGAATTAGGGTTATACATATGAAGCCCGTCTATCAGATATCCGTTATACCATGCTTTTATTGATTCAAAATCCATATCATATGTGATGCACAGCTTTTTAACTTCATCTTCTGTAAAACCAAAATATCTGGTCAATTGTTTCGATTTCAACATTGTAAACTCACGGAAGTTGTTCAGAGCTGATTCATCTTTAATTTTTTTGATTGGCAGAATACCGGTGATATATGCCAAAGCTAAAAAAGTTTTTGACTCTTCGCTCTTAAATAACAAATGAAGAAACTGAAGGTAGCTGTGAACCAGTGTTTTATTTCCACCATTTCGGATTACGCAGTCCCATTCATCAATTATTATAACAAATGGAATACCGGAAATGTTGTAAACGGACATGAGTACAGCACTGATCATCTTGGTATAATCTATCTGATCCCCATATACCTGTTTAAGCTCGTCATAAATATATTCCTGAATTTTTTCTATCACATTATCTTTGTAAGCGTCCCAAAATGATGATACATCAATGTGTATGACATTGTATTTATTCAAATGTGCTGAATAGCTGTCCTTGGCTGCAATTTCAGAATCTGCAAAAAGCTCTGATGAATCGCAGCCTCTGCTGTAGTATGCATCGATCATTCCAGCAGCATGGGATTTACCGAACCTTCTGGCATGGCTGACACTTATGCAGTTGGCATTTGTACAGATAACTCTATTCAAATATTCAATCAGACCGGTTTTGTCAATATATAGCTGACTGTTTTTGTCTTTTGTAAAGCTGCCATTTCCCGGATTAAAATAAATACCCATTGTCCCATCTCCAATTCATTTTTATATAATCAGTATAACAGATTTGGAGGAGTGATGGAAGTGGGCAACATGAGATTATGTGCACTGTCTACGGACAGTATTTTTGTAATATTTTTGGATTTTTGAAAATAAAAATTCATTGTTGGAAAAATGTACGGAATAATGTTACAAATACAGCAAAAAAATCAAGAATAATGTTACAAATACATAGAAAACATCAAGAATAATGTTACAAGGAGGATATATCTTGAAAAGTAGCTTATTAACGTTATACTATAATTAGTTAAATAAGGCACTTACACCTGCGGAACTTTTGGCAAGAATTTAATTGCAATGAATCTAATTATTAAAAGTGTAATATTATTGGTAAAACAGATAGGAGGCATATATGTTAAACGGTGTGGGAACAAATATTTCAATGGCATATACTTCAAATTATAATAAGAAGTCAACAGGCGATAAAACGGATATAGAGTTCGAAATAGGAAATAGTGAGCAAAATTCCTTAAATAAATGCGGGGAGAGACAGAGTGAACTTACTGAAATATACATGAATATGTTGTCGGAAAATAACAGTTCTCTTTACAATAAATTGGTAAATAATAAAAATGCAGTTGAACAGGTGTCACCAGATAAGGAAATTCCAAATGATAAGCTGAAAAATATCGGAATGACAAGTTTTGGACTGTCTGATACAGAAAGTCAGATAGTTTTAGCTTCATATGTGAAGACATCAAAGGAGGATGATCCTGTTGTTCAAGTGGCATATGGACATGGTGATAACAGAAAAGTATATCATGTGCATGTAAATGATGTTGATACATCGAATGCATCGGATCTGGAAATGTTTGCGCTTATGTCATATGAGGGGTATAAAGGAAGAACTGCGCCTGATTCGATAAATAATTATTCTGCCTATAAAACAATGAAAGCAGATGCCGGTTATGGAATGGCTTCTGCTGATGAAAATAGCTTTGTAAACAAAAAAGTGAATGCTGATTATTTATTGGAGCAAATATATGATTCATTAAAGAAGCGGGAAACAGAACAAGAAACAAAGAGCTTTGATGTCTGTGAATATTTGCTCCAGATGATAAAAAATCGTTAAAGGAAACAGCTTTCAGTGCCGAAGCATAATAATAGTATGGAATGTCTTGGTAGGATCATCAAAGTAAAAAGTCATTTCACCTGGGAAGATATAGTGGACTATGGCATGAATTTGGTAGTCACTCTTTATCCGACCAAGAAAGTTGTTCCATTAAGTTGATAAGATATTTATGTAATTTTATAAAATCCGTTGCAATTTTAATATTGCAATGGATTTTTTTGTTCATGAAAAATTTTAAATTAAAAATACGAGGGCAGATTGTCTAAGTATTTTACAACTATGACACATCACAGGTTTACAATCATCATAACAATTAAACATCAGCAATCAAAGGAGAAGAAAGAGTATGAAGAAGAAAAAAATTACAGCAATAATGGTGGTGATCATGATGGCAGCGGGGCTTTCAGCCTGCTCACAATCAAATGCCAAGCTAGAGGGAAAATCCGGTATTGTAAAGGATGAGGATTCAAAGACAGAAAGTGACACCGGTGTAGTAGACCAGACTCCGGCTACATATGTGCTGGATGCGGAGTATGTTAACAAAGACGATATCGTGTCAATTGATGATACAATTGAGATAAATGGAATTACTTATAAAATTGAAAAGTATGAGCATACCACAGAGTTTGGAAACAGAAATAAGGATACTGTTGTGGATTATTTGAAAGATAGCTGTGAAGGAAATATAGATGAAAATTATAACCTGAGTAATGGCTATAGTTATCTTTTTATAACGTTGACATTCACTTATAAGGATGGAGATGATAAGCAGCTTGAAGGAAATAGAAATGCAGGTATTCTGTATGCAATCAAGGATGATATGGAGAGAATACAGCAAAATTCAGATAGTGTATATATAGATAGCTATTGGCTTGGAGGAGATGAAAGTGATGTATATCATTATGTTTTAGGCAAAGGCGAGGGTATTACATCAGAGCTGGGATATATTATTCAGGATGAGGGAATACCTGAAGACTCTAAGTATATTTATTATTGTATAGAGGGTATAGATTCAAAAACCAATGATAAGGTACAAAAATATTTTAAACTGGAGCTGTAGTTATGAATAGAATATTTAAACTCGAAATAAAACGTGCTTTTAGAAACAGATTATTTGCTGCCACATTGTGTGTTGCGTTTGCGATATGTGTATGGCATTTTATGGAAAATGTGTGGATATGGAGGATGTATGTTTACTCTGACACGTATCCGTTGTCTGCATATGAGAAATGGATAGGTGCGGATAATGCAAGTGTGCAGCCGTTGCTGCTTTATCTGATAATGCCTGCTTTGTGTGCAATACCGTATGGCAGAAGCTTTTATTTTGATGTTAAATCAGGGTATGCTGCCCAGATCATATCAAGAGGAAAGAAGAGCGATTATATAAGAGCAAAATATGGAGCTGCATTTGTAAGCGGTGCGCTTATTGGAATGATACCACTGGTGTTTGACTTTATGCTTACTGCAATGGTATTTCCGATGGTAATACCACAGGTAGGAACAGGCACATTCCCGGTAGCGGCAATGGATATCATGTCAGGGGTATTTTATACACATCCACTTGTATACAATCTGATTTTTGTGCTGATTGATGGCTGCTTCTGGGGACTTTTAAACTGTGCGGTGTTGTGGGCGGTTAATTTTGTAAGAAACCGGTTCTGGATATTGCTGACACCATTTATCATATACATATTTGTGTTCTGCATGGTTCATTTTGTAAACAGGGTGAGTTTATCACCGGTAATGTTTCTTAGACCAAGTGCGCCGTTTAGAAATGATATCCGGGTTGTGATCTGTGCGTTTATTATCCTTATAGTGGTAAATATTATATTTTACATACATGCGGTAAAGAAAGAGCTTGTTGCTTATGAATAGGAAAATTTTTGCAAATCTGATCTTATATGATATCAGAAAAGGATTTAGGGAAAACAAGATAAAATGGATAGTCGGAGTATTCATATTTGTATTTTTTTCATTTATCACCGTCAGTGATTTTAGTGTAAATTCACCGGAGCTTGGATTTTTGGCATACTTTACAAATATACTTCAGGGTATGCCGCCATACATAAAGACAGATGACAGCGTATTTACCATTCCGGTGTCGTGGTTTTTGTTTTATGCGTTTTTATTTTTTATGGTAGGATTTTATCCATTGTCAGATCTGTATGGTGCCGGCAAAAAGACACTGATATTGTCAGGCAGCAGGTTTAAGTGGTTATGGAGTAAGTACATATGGACGGTCATAAATGTGATTATGTATTATGCTGCAATGATACTGGTTCTTGCGGCTGTGACATGTGCAATCGGGAAGTGGAGCACAAAGCCTGATGATATGCTTATGGAAATGGGAATAGATATGCAGCAGTTTTCGACCGGAAATGAAGTGCTTGTATGGCTGATACTGCCAATGTTATGCGCCTGTACAATTGCGGTGGTGCAGCTTACTATCAGTATTTTTGCCGGTGCGATCGCTGGATATATTGTTTCCATAGTTTATCTTGTGGTGTCTGTTTACTGGGTGAGTCCGTTTCTTATGGGCAATTATCTTATGATCATCAGAAACAACAGGCTCTGTGCGGGTGGAATGGATGCGGCTGCCGGAATAATAAGCTGCATTATTGTGATGGTGGTTTCTATTGTATCCGGAAGTGTGTATTTTAACAGAAAGAATATTTTGTGAGGTATTTTTATGAAGATAGAGATAGAACATGTTTCTAAAAAGATAAAGGATGCTCTGGTACTCGATGATGTATGCATGACACTGGAAAGTGGTAATATATATGGATTTCAGGGCGTAAACGGCTCCGGCAAGACAATGCTGATGAGAGCGGTAAGCGGACTTATGTATCCTACAAGCGGTACCATCAGTATCGATGGCAAGGTGCTTGGAAAAAATATGGCTTTTCCGGAAAAGATAGGAATGCTTATTGAGAATCCTGCCTTTATAGATAGTTATACAGGCTATGACAATCTAAAAATGCTTGCATCAATAAATAAAGGTGAAGTTGATATAAGCAGGGCACTTGAAACGGTTGGACTGAACCCACAGGATAAGAGAAAGTATAGAAAATATTCTCTTGGAATGAAGCAGAGACTGGGTATTGCCTGTGCCATTATGGAGGAACCAAAGTTTCTTTTGCTGGATGAACCTTTTAACGCCCTGGACAAGGAGGGGCAGGAAAAACTGTCAGAAATCATAAGGGATATGCGTGATAAAGGAAGTCTTATACTGCTTAGCTCTCACGATAAGGATGAGCTTGAAAATCTATCCGATGTAATCTATCTGGTGGACAGCGGAAGGTTTAAATTGAAGTGACGAGGAGAATTTATTATGAAGCAAAGAAAATCAAAACAAGTAAGGCTTTTTTCGGGAATGCTCATAGGAATTGTGATGATTGCTGTTTTGGCAAGGATTGTTTATCTGAATCATTGCTATCCATCCCCAAAGGTCATCACATATACAGAAAATGACACTATTAAGCTTGGAAATTATGAGATAAAGCAGACCGGATGGGAGTGGGGCGATGGCAGTCTCCTAAAAGAAAAATGTCCGGATTATGTATATCATCAGATGGATGATGGTTCAGAATATCCTTTCGACAGTGTGCGTGTGGGGTTTATAACCTTGTCAGTTACCAAAGTAAAGGACGATACAACATCACTTGATCTTACAAGCCTTGCATTTCAAATGGGAACCAATGGTGATCAGTATGACATGGAACTGTTTTTTAAATTAAATCCTACTTTGGAAGCTTTGGAGATAAAGCTTAATGCCGGTGAGGAGACGTCCTTTGTGATACCGTATGCAATGAATGAGCAGCAGGTATCAAAGAAAGACTGGAACAGGGTAGATAAGATGAAACTGTATATGGTGTTGCAGTATTATCCGCAGAAGATAAGGTTGTGCTGTAACTAATTAATAAAAAGTTTATAATTTTTATTAGCACTCACTATTGACGAGTGCTAATAATAGTGCTATAACATACTTGTAAACAAAAGAAAGCAAATTTCCGAAAGGAAAGTTACAGGTATATAAGGAGGTATGACCTATGTTATTAACAACTACAAACAACAACTTATTTGATACTTTTTTCAGTAATCCATGGTTCAATGATCCTTGGTTTGATGACAGGGACGTACAGAAGGCACAGAAGAAATTATACGGACACAACGGAAAGAGAATGATGCTCACAGATATCAAGGAAAGCGATAAAGGCTATGAGCTTGAGATGGATCTTCCGGGATTCAAAAAGGATGAGATTAAGGCTTCTTTAGAGAATGGTTATCTGACCATTACAGCAGAGAAAGGCTTAGAGAAAGATCAGAAAGAGGAAGATGGCAAGAAGTATATCTGCAGAGAGCGCTACTCAGGAAGCTGCCAGAGAACTTTCTATGTGGGTGACGAGATTGAGCAGGATGACATAAAGGCATCCTTCAAGCATGGAATCCTTCGCCTGGATATTCCAAAGAAGCAGCCTAAACCACAGGTTGAGGAAAAGAAATGTATCTCAATCGAGGGATAATCAGATATTGCAAATGATAAGCGGGCTGCCTGTGCAGTCCGCTTATACTATATGGTGTAATTTATAATGTTTAATTATGAAGATAAATTGTTACAGGTAAATAGAAAGGCAGGTGAGTATAATGGCAGCAAAGAGAGATTATTATGAGACTCTTGGAGTGAACAAGAGTGCGGATAAAGAGGCAATAAAGAGGGCTTATCGTAAGCTGGCAAAGAAGTATCATCCTGATACAAATGCAGGAGATGCGCATGCTGAGGAGATGTTTAAGGATGTCACGGAGGCATACAATGTATTAAGTGATGAGAAAAAGCGTAAGCTCTATGACGAGTTTGGCTTTGCAGGTCTGCAGGATGGCTTTTCCGAGGAGGCTGCAAGACAGGCTACGCAGGGCGGCTTCGGTGGATTTGGCGGCAATGGTTCTTTCAGTGGCTCATACAGCTCAAATGGTGGACCATTTACACGTCAGGAATTTCATTTTGAGAACGGCTCCGGGGATATGGATGATATTTTCTCAATGTTCGGAGATGTGTTTTCACATGGTGGCAGCTCCGGAAGTCGTGGTTCATACAGCACAGGTGGAGCAGGGGGCTTCGGTGGAAATAGTACAGATTGGAGCAGCTTTACAGGTGGTTCAGCTAGGGGACGTTCAACGAGTCGCAAGGGTTCTGATGTTATGGCTGACCTTACGATTTCTTTTGACGAGGCTGTTTTCGGATGCGAGAAATCCATTTCATTACAGGATCCGTCCACAGGCAAGGTTTCCAATCTGTCCATCCATATTCCGGCAGGAATCGAGTCGGGCAAGACAGTCAGACTTAAAGGACAGGGCAATCCGGGCATAAACGGTGGTGCAGCCGGAGATGTGCTTCTCAACGTAAATGTGACACCGAGCAGGGAGTTTGAGCGTAAGGGACAGAATGTATACAGTACAATCCGTGTTCCGTTTACGACAGCAGCTCTCGGTGGTAAGGCGAGGGTGCATACTCTTTATGGAGATGTGGAGTGCAGCATCAAGGCAGGTACACAGGGCGGCAGCAAGATACGTCTCAAGGGCAAGGGTATTTCAAGCATGAAGAATCCTTCCGTAAAGGGAGACCAGTATGTGACGGTTGAGATTTCGGTTCCACGCAGGCTTACACCAAGGGCTAAGGAAGCGCTTGAGGAATACAGGGCTGTGAGCTGATGAATTTTATGTGCTTTATATATGGAAAACAAATTTGAAATCCGCTATACTATAGGTATTATAGTACAGCGGATTTTTTGCTTGATGAGATATAAGAAAGGACACAACATGAGCAATTATATAATGGATCTTAGAAAGGTGGTCGGACATGCCCCTTTACTGCAGGCAGGAGCGAGCATTATCGTTGAAAATGAAAACGGACAGGTGCTTCTCGGAAAGCGCACAGACAATCACCAGTGGGGCTACGCAGGCGGTTCTATAGAGCTTGGAGAGACTGTCGAGGAGGCTGCAAAAAGAGAACTCTTTGAGGAGATGGGACTTGTTGCAGACGAGATGGAGCTGTTTTATATCAATTCAGGCGAGGAAACACATTACATCTATCCGAATGGGGATGAAGTCTATAATGTGGAGATTATATATATCTGCCGCAAATATCACGGCACCATAAAGCGCCAGGAGGAGGAAGTCGAGGAGCTTAAGTTTTTCGATGTGGATGATATTCCGGAGGATATTTCTGATCCAATCAGACCTGTATTTCGTGAATATATAAAGATGAGGAAAAGAATAAAATAAACTTTAACGCTTTAAATGAAAAAAGTGCTTGCGCATGTCTTATAAAAGAGTTATCATAATACAAAACGAAACACTTAGGAGGATTTACAATGGAAAAGCGTATTTCAGGTCACACAGGCTTATTAGCACTCATAGGATCACCGGTCGGTCATTCAGGTTCACCGGCTATGTACAACTACAGTTTTGAAAAACTCGGTCTGGACTATGCATACGTTGCATTTGATATAAAAGAAGACAAGGTTAAGGATGCTATTGCAGCAATGAAGACCTTCAACATGCGTGGATGTAATGTGACTATGCCTGATAAGGTAGAGGCTGCAAAGTACATGGACGAGCTTTCACCGGCAGCCCAGATTATCGGAGCCATAAACACTATCGTAAATGACAACGGTAAGCTTACAGGACACATCACAGACGGTGAGGGATTCGTACACAACTTAAAGGATCACGGAATCGACATCAAAGGAAAGAAAATCACAGTTGCCGGAGGCGGCGGAGCTGCTACAGCTATTCAGGTGCAGTGTGCATTGGATGGAGCGCGTGAGATTACTATTTTCAACAAAAATGATGCTTTCTTCGAGCGTACACTACAGACTGCAGAGAAGATTAAAAAAGCAGTTCCTGATTGTGTTGTAAATGTATACGATATTGATGATACAGCCAAGATGACAGAGGAAATCCAGTCAAGCGATATCTTTGCAAATGCAACAATCGTTGGCATGAAGCCTCTGGATGATCAGAGCGTGGTAAAAGATCTTTCAGCTTTCAGACCGGGGCTTGTAGTTGCAGATGCAGTTTACAATCCGGAGGAGACAAAGCTTCTTCGCGAAGCAAAAGAGGCAGGCTGCACATGCGTAGGCGGAAAGGGAATGCTCTTATGGCAGGGTGTTGCCGCATTCAAGCTTTACACAGGACAGGATATGCCGGTTGATGATGTGAAGAAACTGTTCTTCAGCTAGATTTAAGTCTTATTACAAGATCATTAGATAGCTTCCTGTTATACAGGAATATGATAAAACAACAGCTCGCGGTTTCCCGCGAGCTGTTGTTTTTTAGGAGTTTTTATAGGTTTATTATTTTAAAGGAGAATTTTGCAACTATTCCGGTAATCAGAAATAGTTACGAAGTTTTATAAATAATCATGACGGGCAAGCACGTTTAAGATATTTCTACCTTCCTCTGTACCCTCAATGATTCTGCGGGCACGCTTGCTGTCTCCGATATTTACGATTTCAACATTGGTATCACTGAAGGCCTCATCA
The DNA here is from genome assembly GCF_977054825.1 of Agathobacter sp. Lineage (NCBI taxonomy): Bacteria > Bacillati > Bacillota > Clostridia > Lachnospirales > Lachnospiraceae > Agathobacter > Agathobacter sp. The sequence goes on along the minus strand of NZ_CDRTEH010000010.1, from coordinate 51,550 downwards.
ATCTCTGAAAGAACAGGTGTGTTGGCTCTCATACCAAGGCAGATGAATCCGTAATCAAATGGGATTTCCTCAATCTCACCCTCTGGATTCTTTACGATGAAACGGTCATTCTTAACCTCCTGCAGAGCAGTGTTAGTCATCTGTTTTACACCGTATTTTGCCATTTTTGCGTTTGTGTCACACTTTGTGACAGGGTCAAGTCCGTTTCCAATCATTGGAAGCATCTCAACCATTGTTACCTCTGCGCCTCTTTCTGTGAAGAATTCCATCACGTCAAGACCTACGGCACCACCGCCGATGATGGCGATTTTCTGTCCCTTCATATCCTCAGGATACTCATTGATGCGCTCAATCATCTTAAGGACTGTTGCTACGTTTGTGCCATCCTTGTCAACGAGGTCGTGAAGACCTGTGATAGGTGGGAGAGTAGGTACAGAGCCTGTTGCGTTTACAATGATATCAGGGTTTAAAGCCTTTACCATGTCAACTGTTGCTGATGTATTTTTGAAAACAAACAGGTTGTGAAGCTTGCTTGCACGGTGAATCATGTAGTTAGGGAAGTCTGCAAGACGCTTCTTGTCAGGAATCCTTGAGATAACTGATGCAAGTCCGCCAAGCTCTGCCTTCTTCTCAATGAGGAAGGTTGTACATCCAACCTCTGCTGCTGTGCAGGCTGCCTCAAGACCGGCAGTACCACCACCGATTACAACCACGTTGCAAGGCTTGTTTACCTTTGTCTTCATGTAATCCTCACCGCTGTTTACGGCAGGGTTTACTGTACAGCGGATTGGCTGGTTGAGACCGATTCTGTGTCCTGCGCATCCGATGTTACATGATATACATTTTCTGATATCGCACACATTTCCGAACTCTACCTTATTAACCCACTCAGGATCAGCGATAAGTCCACGGCCCATACCGATGAAATCAGCATCGCCTCCCGCAAGGATGTCCTCAGCTACCTGTGGGTCACGGATATTTCCAACTGTGATACATGGCTTGTTGTATTTCTCTTTTACAGCCTTTGCCATGAATGAACGCCATCCGTCAGGTAAGTAGTTTGCATCAATCTGGTACTGGATAGATCCGTTGAGACCACATGATACGTCGAATACATCGACTTCCTTCTCAAAATACTTTAAGTACTCAAGTGTATCCTCGAGTGTGTTTCCACCCTCCATGAGCTCGTCTGCACTGATACGGACGAAGATAGGGAAGAAAGGTCCAACCTGCTTACGCACCTCCTCGATAACCAGCTTTGCAAATCTTGCACGGTTCTCTGCAGAGCCGCCGAACTCGTCAGTTCTATTGTTTGTGATAGGTGAAAGGAACTGACTGATAAGGTAAGAGTGTCCTGCGTGGATTTCAACAGCGTCGAAGCCACAGATCTGGGCACGCTTGGCTGCCTCACCGTATTTCTTTACGATGTGCATGATTTCATCCTTCTCGAGAGGTCTTGGGATTTCCCCACCTGCCTTTGAAGGTACGTCTGATGCTGATACAGGCTGCATTCCGATACGTGAGCTCATTGCAGAAGCACCGGCGTGATTTAACTGTATCGCGATACATGCACCGTGCTTATGAACACTCTCGCAGAGCTTGAAAAGTCTTGGGATGTAGTTGTCTAAATCAATACGAAGCTGTGTTGTTCCGTTTGAACCCTGTGGAGAGTCAACGCTTGCATTCTCAACGATGATGAGACCTGTGCCGCCCTTTGCTCTCTGCTCATAGTAGTTGATGTGGAGAAAGCTCATTTCTCCGTTCTGCTCACCGTAGTTAGTTCCCATTGGAGTCATGACGATACGGTTCTTTACTGTCATTCTGCGTACTGTAATTGGCTCAAAAATATGTGGATATTTGTTTTTCATAGTATTTTTCTCCTTAATCTGCTAACCGGGTGGGCACACGGTAGTGTAAATTGCTCTCATTACATTATAGTTTTGTTTCATTAAATTGATTGTCAATATTTGTTATCAAAGGCTGTGATATACAAAGTATGTGATTTTTTTAACAATCAAAAAGTGCAGTGCACTCTTGTTACATTCAAGGTACAGCAAAAATATATAAATGTCCAATGCATCTTTTATTCGAAACCTATAGTTTTTGTCTATCAAATAGTGTATATTATCTTTAGACTAAATACACAGGGGGTGTACTATGAATCTGAGTCAATTGCAGTACTTCAAGGTACTGGCGCAGGAAGAACATTATACGAGGGCGGCACAGATGCTGTCGATTACGCAGCCGTCTTTAAGCCATGCAATCTCACAGCTTGAGCAGGAGCTTGGCACGCGTTTGTTTGAAAAAAAGGGAAGAAATGTCGTGCTGACAAGATATGGGAAGATGTTTCTGCCGTATGTTGAGGAATCATTAAAGGTGCTTAATGAGGGTGTGCAGCGCATTAAAGAGGTCAATGGCAGCAGGCATGGAATCATACATCTGGCTTATATATATACGATGGGAAGTGAGTTCGCGCCAAAGCTGGTGCGTAAATTTCTCAATGCATACCCGGATTATGATATAGAATTTCATTTTACGGTTGGAACAACCGGTGAGATTATAGATGGACTAAAGGATGACAAATATGACATAGTTTTTTCTTCTTATAAGGATGGGGAACAGGATATAGATTTTAAGAAGATTGCGAATCAGAAGCTTGTGCTTGCAGTGCCCATGGACCATCCGCTTTCCATAAAGGACAGTGTGGATTTGCGCGACACAATAGAGTATCCGCAGATTTATTTTGAGAAGGGCAGCGGTCTGCGTCCGGTCATTGACCAGATGTTTGAGGAGATAGGACAGTTTCCGAAGGTGGCCTTCGAGATGGAGGAGGATTCGAGTATGGCGGGTCTCGTGGCGCAGGGCTTTGGAATAGCTGTGATGCCTGATATTCCAATACTTCGGTCACTTTCTGTAAAGACACTTGATATATACAATCCTCCTTATGAGAGAGCGGTGTATCTGGCAACGCTTAAGCAGAGATATTTATCACCGGTTGCGAAGGCATTTATCAGGTTTGTGCTCGAGGAGACTGCCTAGCTGCAACTTTCCCGCACAAACTCTATGAAGCGCTTGATAGCCGGAAGCTGGTATTTGCCTGTCATGTAGCCCATGTAGACAGTGTGTGAGAATGACTCATGCGATACGAGGTGGCGTATGCAGATGTCATCGCGGTGAATTGCATCGACATCTGCGACAAGCGCAATTCCAAAGCCCTGTGCCACGAGGGAGGCGATGCCGTTCTCATCGGGTGACTCACATATGAAGTTTGGCGATACATCATGCTTCTTGAAAAAGCTTCTGGTGTACTTGCCAAGGCCTGAGTGTCTGGCATAGCCGAGCACAGGATAGTCAGCGAAATCAGTGGCTTCCATGGTATCCTTAAGTGTCAGTGGGTGGCCGGGAGGCAGTATGGCAACTATTTCCTGCTTTATAATAGGAACAAAATCAATACCATTTTCATCAGGCGAGTATGAACCGAAAATTATGTCATACCTGCCTTTTTTTAATCCATCAATATTCACAGAGGTGATGTCCTGAAAGAAATTGAAGGTGATATTTTTATTTTCCTTTTCGGAGAGGAAAGAGCGCACGATAGTTGGGATAAACACCTTTGCAAGAGGTGATACATAGGCGATATCGATGTGTCCGCCGTCGGTTGCAATCTGGTGCATTTTGTTCTCGGCTCTCTTTATATCGTCCAGAATAGTGGACACATGTTCTAAAAAAATCTCCCCGGCCTTGGTCAGAATTACATTCCGGCCTCTCTTTTCAAATAAGGTTACACCAAGCTCGTCCTCTAAAGCAGTTATCGAACGGCTGAGGCTTGGCTCTGTTATATTCATTTTTTCGGCAGCCTGATTGAAGTGCTCCAGAACTGCCGCTTGGTAAAAATAGCTTAATTGATTGAGCGTCATGCATAAATCTCCTTAAAATAATAGATACAGTCTATGGATTGCAAATGTTATAGCCTTTATTTGTGTATATTATAGCATGATTAGTACAGTAAAGCTATTAAAAAATAACAAAATAAGCATTGGAAGTACCGAAAATAATGCGTTATAATATCAGTATCAAAGGTTGTTAAGTTTTTAACGAAGTGGGCATCGTTGAAAACATAGCTAAGTAAAATACGAATAATCAATATTATTACATTTTAAAATGAAGGAGATTTAATCATGGCAGAGAGAATCACAGGACACACAGAACTCATCGGACTTATGGCTTACCCAATCAGACATTCAAGCTCACCGGCAATGCACAATGAGGCATTTGCTTACCTTGGACTTGACTACGCTTATCTGGCATTTGAGGTTGACAACAACACTCTTGAGGATGCGGTTAAGGGAATCAGAGCATTAAAGCTTGTAGGCTCTAATGTATCAATGCCAAACAAGACAGTTGTAGGACAGTACTTAGACAAGCTTTCACCGGCAGCAGAGCTTTGCGGAGCTGTAAATACAATAGTAAACGAGAACGGAGTACTCACAGGACACATCACAGACGGTATCGGCTTCATGCAGGCACTCAAGGATAACGACATCGATGTTATCGGAAAGAAGATGACAATCGCAGGAGCTGGCGGAGCTGCTACAGCTATCGAGATTCAGGCAGCACTTGACGGTGTAAAGGAAATCTCAATCTTCAACATCCATGACAAGTTCTGGGCAAACGCCAAGGAAACAGTTAGAAAGATCAACGAGAAGACAGACTGCAAGGCTACTCTTTACGACCTTGATGACAAGGAGAAGCTTAGAGAAGAGATGGCTGATTCCTACATCTTCGTAAACGGAACAGGTGTTGGTATGAAGCCGCTCGAGGGAATGTCTGTAGTACCTGACAAATCATTCTTCCGTCCTGAGCTTATCGTAATCGACGTACCTTACTCTCCACTTGAGACAAAGATGCGTTCTATGGCAAAAGAGGTGGGCTGCAAGACAATGAACGGTCTTGGAATGATGCTTTTCCAGGGAGCAGCAGCGTTCAAGCTCTGGACAGGAAAGGACATGCCAATCGAGCATATGAAGGAAGTATTAAACATCAGATATGATGATTAATCAGCCGCAGAAATTAAATTACATTGAATTATTTTGACAGAAATTAAGGAGAACACTGATGAATAAAAAATATTTACCTAGCGCATTGATCCTTTACTTAAATTACTTTATACACGGAGTGGGCTGCTCTATCCTCGGACAGGCAGTCATCAAGGAAGCTCTCGCAGCTTCATGGGGAGTACAGGTTATGGCTATCACAGCTATTTCAGCAGCCCTTGGCCTTGGACGTCTTATCGCACTTCCGTTTGCAGGACCTTTATCAGATAAGCTTGGACGCCGTATCTCAACAGCAATCGGAAGCGGCTCCTATGCTATCTACCTGATCGGACTTGCCCTTGCATTCAATGCAGGAACACATGGCGGATACCAGATCGCATATATCTGCGCTATCATTGGCGGTATTGCAAACTCATTCCTTGATACAGGAATTTACCCTGCAGTATCAGAGATCATCTACAAAGCACCGGGCGTTGCAACAATGGGAATCAAATTCTTCATCGCTATCGCACAGATGCTTTTACCATTCGTACTTGGTATGACAGTTGCTACAACAGCAGCAGGACTTACATCATACAACACACTGTTCTTCGGATGCGGAATCATCTACATCGTACTTTTAGTATTAGTAATGCTCTTCCCGCTTCCTGATACCGATGCAAAGGCAGAGGGAAAGAAAGAAGGACTTATCGCAAGCTTAAAGCACACACATTTCTCTGTTGAGTCAATCGCAATGATTATCATTGGATTTACATGTACCGGAACCTTCCAGTTATGGCTTAACTGTGCACAGAACTTTGCAAAAGAGAACGTAGGCTGGGCTGATCCGTCAGTTATGCAGTCATACTACTCAGCAGGAACCATGATAGCTCTTATCGTAACAGCTCTTTTAACAAGAAAGATCAAGGATGTTAGATTTATCCTTGTTTACCCTGTAATCTGCCTTGCAACAATGGTCGTAGTGTTAGTCGGACAGACAAAGCCACTCATGATCGCTGGTGCATTCATCATCGGCTGGGCAGGCGCAGGCGGACTTTTACAGATCGTAACATCTGTATGCAACATGCTTTTCCCTAAGATCAAGGGAACAGTAACAGCACTCGTAATGATCGCTTCATCACTTTGCAACTATACAATCCTTACAGCAGCATCAAAGATGCAGCCATCACAGGTTATGGTAATGAACATCGTGCTCACGGCAATCGGCGTGGTACTTGGATTATTCGTAAACCTGCGCTATACTAAGATGGTAGAGCTGTCACAGGAAGATTAATAACAGACATACCGGGGAGTATAATCTGTATATAAAATAGTAAAAGAAAGGCGTAAACCATGAACACCATTAAGGTAAGAGATATTGAGATCGGTGCAGGCGCACCAAAAATCATCGTTCCTATCGTAGGCGTTACAAAAGACGACATCATCGCAGAGGCAAAGACATTTGACTCTATCCCTGTAGACGTTGTAGAGTGGCGTGTTGACTGGTTCGAGAACGTATTCGAGTTTGACAAGGTTGAGGAAGTATTAAAGGAGCTTCGTGACGCTCTCGGAAATATTCCGATCCTTATGACATTCCGTACTTCAAAAGAGGGCGGCGAGAAAGCAATCGAGCCTGAGGCATATGCTAAGCTCAACATCAAAGCAGCACAGACAGGCTACGTTGATTTCGTAGATGTGGAGATCTTCACAGGCGATGAGATCGTAAAGCAGATCATCGACGGAGTACATGCAGCAGGTGTCAAGGTAGTAGCATCTAACCATGACTTCTTCAAGACTCCTGCAAAAGCAGACATCATCTATCGTCTCAGAAAAATGCAGGATATGGGAGCAGATATCCCTAAGATCGCAGTTATGCCACAGAATAAGCGTGACGTACTCACACTTCTTTCCGCTACAGAGGAAATGGTAACAGACTATGCCGACAGACCTGTCATCACAATGTCTATGGCAGGAACAGGTGTTATCAGCCGTCTCTGCGGTGAGGTATTTGGCTCATCAATGACATTCGGAGCAGCAAAGAAGGCTTCAGCACCGGGTCAGATGGGAGTGGAGGATCTGTCTACAGTACTTGGATTACTTCATAAAAGCATGTAAGAACAGCTTGTATAAAATCATGCGATAAAATTAAATGGCGCCTCGGCATCTGTAAACCAGGTGCTGTGACGCCATTTTTAAAGATAATAACAAATGGTAATAAAAAAATGTGAATATTTACGTGGAAAATAAGCAATAATTCAGTTAAAATAACACGTATAATTATTCACGGAAAGGGGATATTTCATGAAGAAAATACTGCACTATCTGGATGAATATCTTGAAGAGTTTTTAATGGTCATTTTCCTGATTGCGATGACGCTTATCATGGGTATTCAGGTGTTTTCCAGATACATCCTTGGCATGTCATTATCATGGTCGGAGGAAATCACCAGGTATCTTTTCATATGGTCGGCATTCTTAAGCGTCAGCCTTTGTACCAGAAAATGCATATCTATAAAAATAGACCAGTTTATACAGCTTTTTCCAAAGAGAGGAAAATCGCTCTGGAAGGTATTAAATCTGACAGTTGAGTTTGTGTTTTTCGTATATCTGATACCGTATTCATTCATATATCTGAAAAATACGATAGAAAGCGGTCAGGTAAGTCCTGCCTGCGGTATCCCTATGTACTATGTGCAGGCCGCACCGTTTGTGTGCTTTATCATTACAGCCTTCCGCATCGCGCAGAGATGGTTTGGCGAGTGGAAGATCGTCCTCGGAAAAGACAACAAGCCGCTTGAGGAGGGCAATATTGCCACTGTCATAGAGGAAGCGGTTGTTGAGGATGAGTTTCGTGAGAAGGAGCTTATGGAAACACTTAAAAAGAAACTAGAGGATGAGAGAAAGGAGAAATAGATGTCAGCAGTAGTAGTTTTTATATTGTTTGTGATATGTCTGGTCATTGCTATTCCTGTATCTATTTCCCTTGGAATAGTGGCAGTGCTGCCGGGCGTGTTTGACCCGTCTTTTACAGCCAGTGCCAGCTATGTTGTCCGCTCGATGCTCGGTGGTATAGACAGCTTCCCGCTTTTAGCGGTGCCTATGTTTGTGCTTGCCGGAATCGTTATGGCACATGGCAAAATCTCACAAAAATTGTTCGATGTTTTTGTGTATTTTATAGGAAAAAGAACCGCGGGAATCCCATGTGCGGTTATCATCACCTGCTTGTTCTATGGAGCGATTTCCGGCTCTGCGCCTGCAACTGTTGCGGCTGTCGGAAGCATGACCATTCCGCTTCTTATGGAGCTGGGCTACAAAAAGGATTTTTCAACGGCAATTGTTGCGGTTGCCGGAGGACTTGGAGTCATCATACCGCCAAGCATACCTTTTATCATGTATGCGATGGCAACAGGAGAGTCAGTCAGTGACCTTTTCCTCGCAGGAATCATTCCGGGACTTTTGATTGGAGCGCTTCTCATGTTTTATGCATATTATCACTGCAAGCGCTATGGAGAGGACAAGGAAAAAATAAATGCAAAGGTCTCAGAGCTTAGAAGCAAGGGACTTTTTAACATATTGAAGGACAGTATATGGGCACTTTTGAGCCCTGTTATAGTGCTTGGATGTATTTATGCCGGTATAGCTTCGCCTACAGAGGCAGCGGTAATCTCAGTATTTTATGCACTTATTGTTAGTATCTTTATTTACAAATCCATAAAGGTAAAAGAGATATGGGGCATCATGGTGGAGGCGATGAAGACATACGCACCTATATTGTTTATACTTGCGGCATCGACCGCATTTTCACGCGTGCTCACACTCATGCAGGTGCCACAGACTGTCAGCGCATGGATACTCGCACATTTCACAAATGAAATAGTGCTTCTTATCGTGATAAATGTGTTCCTGCTCATTGTTGGAATGGTTATGGATACCACACCGGCTATTCTTATTTTAAGCCCAATCCTGCTTCCAATTGTGCAGAGCATCGGAATGAACCCGGTCCACTTTGGTGTGGTCATGATCGTAAACCTTGCAATCGGATTTGTCACACCGCCTATAGGAGTGAACCTGTTTGTGGCAAGCTCACTGACGGATGTTCCGGTCATGCGGATAGCAAAGAAGGCGGCGCCTATGATAGGATATTTCCTACTGGCACTTTTGCTTCTTACATTTATTCCGGCAATCAGTCTGTGCTTACTGTAAGATTGAGATGGGATTGATGGAAGGTAGAGGTATATGCAGTTTGTTATGCTTATATGATTTTATATGATTTAAGATAATGTAAGTAAAACAGTAGCGGCATATATACTTGTAATTATAATCGGAGAGAAATATGAATAGATTTGGCTTGTTTTTATGTAAAAAAGTTTGTAAATATAATAAACCGCGTAGATTGTATAGCAAATATAGATTGTGGCGAAAGGCTGCAGCCGTCATGATGATACTTTCGCTTACAACAGGACTTGCCGCGTGCGGCGGCTCAGACAGCTTTGGCAATGCTTCGGATGAGGTACAGCGCTACGCATGGCCTCTCGGCAGCTCAAGTCCTGAGGATACCGTGACACAGATATATGCAGAGAAATTTGCCGATGAAGTGGACAGACTAAGCGATGGAAAGATGAAGATAACCGTATATCCAAACAGCGTGCTCGGCGGAGATAGAGAGCTTCTCGAGTCGTGCAAGGATGGAGATATACCATTTGTAGTGCAGAATACTGCGCCACAGGTTACTTTCATGAAGGATACTGCAGTATTTGATATGCCGGCACTTTTTGACAGCATCGATGAGGTGCGTGAGCATGTGGACAATCCAAAGTTTATGAAGCTCATGCAGCAGGTCTACAATGATGGCGGCTACGAGCTTTTGGGATATGCAGACCAGGGCTTCCGTGTCATGACAACAAACAAAAAGATAGAAAGCCTTGCTGATTTTAAGGGGCAGAAAATCCGTACCATGGAAAACTCTTACCATATGGCTTACTGGAAGGCACTCGGAGCAAGCCCGACACCGATGACCTTCTCGGAGGTGTATATCGGCTTACAGCAGGGCACAATAGATGCGCAGGAAAATCCATACGAGGTAATCGTATCCAATAAGCTCTACGAGCAGCAGGATTATGTAGTGGAGACAAATCATCTGCCACATCTGATATCGCTTATAGTAAGCGAGGAGTTCATGAAAGGACTGACAGATGAGCAGCAGCAGATTATCCGTGAGGCAGCCGAGACAGCAAAACAGTACGCCAGAGAGCAGTCTGACGAGCGAATTGCATCAAAGATAAAGACAATCGAGGACAGCGGCACACAAATCATTACTTTAAGCGATGAAGTGCATGAGCAGATTCGCAAGGAGTGTCAGCCGATATATGAGTCGATTGAGAAAAATGTGTCGTCTGATATTGTGGATGCATATCTGGCACAATAACACTTTAAAGCATTAAAATATTTTGCTTGATAAATTGGTAAAGTCTTGTTATACTATGACTAAGAAATTTGTGGTTATCAAAAATGCGAAATACTATAACGTAAAGTTATAATAAATATAATTTGACGATATTTCGCTTAAATATCAAAATCCAATATGAAAACCACACATAAGTAAGGAGACACACCATGGACAAAATCGAGGAAATCCGCGCAAAGATTGGGGAATGTGACGATATAATAATAGAGCAGCTTGCAGTCAGAATGTCACACATTCAGGAGATTATATCATACAAGAAGGCAACAGGAATCCCAATCTTACAGCCGGAGCAGGAGAAAAAGCAGACAGATGCACTTGCGGCAAAGCTTGGAGACAATGAATTTGAGGAAGAGATACTTGATATTTTCAAATATATCATGAAGAACAGCCGCCGTATCCAGGCAAAGAGCCTCTTTGATTACAATATCTTCCTGATTGGTTTCATGGGTGCCGGAAAAAGCACTGTAGCGGGAGAATTAAAGGATAAGCTTGAGATGGACCGTGTTGAGATGGATCAGATGATTGTTGAGAATCGTGGCATGTCAATCTCAGAAATATTCGATGAGTTCGGTGAGGCATATTTCAGAAACTTAGAGAGCAACACACTTATAGAGCTTCAGAAGAGAAAGCAGACCATCGTTTCCTGCGGTGGTGGTGTTGTCATGAGAGAGGAAAACGCAGACCATATGAAGAAAAACGGCCGTGTAGTTCTTCTTACAGCAAAGCCTGAGACTATTTACGAGCGAGTAAAGGACAGTGACGAGCGCCCGATACTAAATGGCAACATGAATGTTGAGTATATCAGTGGCCTTATGGAAAAGCGAAAGGAGCGCTATGAGGCAGTGGCAGATGTAACAGTTGCTACAGATGGCAAGAATGTCACACAGATATGCGAGGAAATCATTGCAAAGCTTATCGCACTTGATAATGAGCAGGACAATAAACAGGCATAATACAGGAATAGCACAGCACTTATTAAGGCGGCAGCCGGTTAGCAGACCGGTTGCTGTTTTTTGTTCAAATACTTCAGTAAACATTGAACTTGTTTGAAGTGAGTTTGAAGTTGACTTTGAAGTAACTTTGAAGTACTATTGAAATAGTTCAAAGTTGTTAGGATTGATAAGGAGAAAAATATGTATCTGGAAGAAATCGTTGATAATATACAATTAGAAAATGATAGATTTGAGTGCAAAGCCGTTTTGAACAGAGATGATGTAGTGGGATGGCTGAAAACGATAGCCGGATTTGCGAACGCTTCAGGTGGTGAATTTTATATAGGAGTAAAGGATAAGACGAATCAATTGGTTGGATTTGATAGAAAAGCTGCTGATAACGAGAGAAATTATTTTAATAATCAGGTTAATGAACATTTGACACCAAGACCGCAAATGAATATATCATTTATAAGATATGAGGTAAATAAAAATGAACGGTTTGTAATTCGGATTAGTGTAAAGGAATCGGATATAAAGCCTGTTATTTTGAAATATCAAAATATACCTTCAATTTTCATGAGAAGAGATGGATTTACGAATGGCGCAACATATGAAGAGATTATTGAAATGAGCGTTAGGAGTAAAAAAACACAGTATGATGTTTTGGAGTCAGATATAAAATATGATCCGGATAAAATATCAAAATTAAAGGATTTTTATTCCAGACATAATAATGGAAAAGAACTTAATGAAAAGCTGTTAAGATCGTTAGGATTTGTAAATGAGAGTGGATATCTGCTCAATGGTGCAGTATTGTTTTTGGACGGTTATAAAGGAGATAAAACAAAGGTACAGTGCTCTGTTTTTTCCGGAATAAATAAGGGAAGCGAGAGAATAGTTACTATTAATCGTTTTGCAGGTAATATAATTGATACTATTGAATATATGGTAGAATTCGTAAATCAGAGGATGAATCATGGAATAATCAAGCTCAACGATAAGAGAATCAATATAGACTCCTACCCGCAAAGAGCTTTATTTGAGGGAATCGTAAATGCAGTTGCACACAGAGACTATTATCTGGATGGCACACAAATACAGATAGATATATTTAAAGACAGATTGGAAATATCATCACCCGGGGGCTTTTACAGGGGTGAAAAATTGGGAAAAACCTATGATTTGTCGGGAATAATTTCAAAGCGCAGAAATGAGCTGATAGCAGGAGTTCTGGTCGCATGTAATGTTATGGAGGCCGCCGGTACAGGTTTCGATAAAATAGCAGAGGAGTATGCATCTGCTGATAAAAAACATCAGCCATATATATATTCATCATCGGATCATTTTACATTGGTACTTCCGGATTTGACATACGAAGACGGCATTAATGATAATGACAGTGCACCGGCAGTGACATTTATGCCTGTTAAAAATGGTACAGAGTATGATGAAAAAATATTATCATTTTGTTATTTTAAGGCGCATAGGGTTTCTGAAATTGCAGAATATCTGGGAGTTAGTGATTCTTCTTACCTAAGGAAAAAAATGTTGGGAAATCTGGAAAAAAATGGGTATTTAATAAAGGACAAAGTATCGCGAGCTATATATTATAAAACAAATCAGGAGAAGGTTATATTAAAATAAATAGCAGGAGACGCTTTTTTTACAGGATTGTGGTATAATGTTCTACAATTTAAGAGATACTGATTAAGTATGGCAGCATAACAAGGAGGTCATAATTATGTGTACAGCAGCAGCTTATAAAACAAAGGATTTCTATTTTGGAAGAACACTCGATTACGAATTTTCATATGGAGATGAGATTGCGGTAACACCGCGAAACTATGTGTTTGATTTCAGGCATGCGGGAAAGCTTGAAAACCATTATGCAATCATTGGAATGGCACATGTGGCAGGCGATTATCCTCTTTACTATGATGCAATAAATGAAAAGGGACTCGGTATGGCAGGACTGAATTTCGTGGGAAATGCAGCGTATGCGGCAGCAGACGAAAACAGCTCATGCGAGAATGGCACATGCGGCATCGCAAAGACAAAGGTGGCACAGTTTGAGTTTATACCGTGGATATTGTCACTATGCGCTACGGTAGCGGATGCAAAGGAAAAATTAAATCGTATTTTACTGGTAGATACACCATTTAGCAGTCAGCTTCCGGTTGCACAGCTACACTGGATTATAGCCGACAAAAATGAGTGCATTGTGGTGGAGTCGATGGCAGACGGTATGCATGTTTACGACAATCCGGTAGGTGTACTCACAAACAATCCGCCATTCCCATATCAGATGGCAGCACTCAATAATTATAGAGGCTTATCCACAAAGCAGCCTGAAAATACATTTGCACCGGGAGTGGAGCTTAGTGCATATAGCCGCGGAATGGGAGGTCTGGGACTGCCGGGAGATTTATCATCACAGTCACGCTTTGTACGTGTGGCATTCACAAAGCAAAACTCCAAATCGGATGACAGTGAGAATGCGAGTGTGAGCCAGTTCTTCCACATATTAGGCGCTGTAGACCAGCAGAGAGGCCTGTGCGAGGTGACAGAGGGCAAATATGAGATTACGCTCTACACATCATGCTGCAACTGCGACAAGGGCATCTATTATTACACCACATATGACAATAGCCAGATCACAGCGGTAGACATGAACAGGGAAAATCTTGATGAGAAGCTGCTTATCAGATATCCTGTTATTACGGAGGGAAAGATTTGTTGGCAGAATTAGAGCATTTATTTGAGCTGCAGGATAAAAATTACAGGGAATTTCATGCGAGGCTTATGCCCAATATTGAAAAAGACCGCATAATAGGAATAAGAGTCCCGGTGCTTAGAAAGTACGCAAAGGAGCTTGCTCGTGGCAGCAGGCTCTTTTTGTCGGTTCAAAAAGAGAAACGGGTCTGTAATACTGTAAAGGAAAATGACTGTGACAATGTGGAAAAGTTTCTAAACAGTCTGCCACATTACTACTATGAGGAAAATAACCTGCATATGTTTCTTATTATGCAGATGAAGGATTATGATACGGCATTGGCTTATCTGGAAGCATTCCTTCCATACATAGACAACTGGGCGACCTGCGACAGTGGCGTACCGGCTGTGTTCAAAAAGCACAAAAAGGACCTTCTCTTGCATGTATATGAGTGGCTGGATTCAGATAAACCATACACTGTCAGATATGGCATTGGCACTTTGATGCGCTTATATCTCGATGAGGATTTTGATATAAAATACGCTTTAGATGTGGCAAAAATCCGTTCCAAGGAGTATTATGTAAACATGATGAAGGCGTGGTATATCGCTACGGCACTTGCAAAGCAGTATGATGCAGTGCTGCCGATATTGCAGGAAAGGTTCATGGATAGCTGGAGCCACAACAAGGCGATACAAAAGGCGCGTGAGAGCTATCGCATTACGCCACAGCAGAAGGAGTATCTGAGCACATTAAAGGTGCTGAGTGATTAAAATTAAAAATCCGGCTGAAATGTTCGACGTGCGGTTATGCATGATTACCGGCATAATCAGTTATAGAAAGAGACATAAAATATATGAAAATAAAAAGCTTATTTGAATCAAAATTTATAAAGGTGTTTGACCTTCAGTACGGGGAGGGCAGGCATTATTATAATGCCACAAGGAGAGCTGAAGAAGACCTTGTAGCCGCTAAATCCACAGAGGAGTTCAAGAAAATGCTTCCGGATGCGGTGAGCTGCGTTGTGATATGGAATCCGTCAGATGATGAGAAATCCGGTCATGAGCCATGTCTGTTAATGAACCGCGAGTTCCGATATCCGACAGGTCAGTACCTGCTCAGCGTACCGGCAGGGCTTATAGACCCTGAGGATTGCATCGGAGATAATGATAATACAGCACCGCTCATAAAGACCGCCATGCGTGAGCTTAATGAGGAGACCGGCCTTAAAGTGACAGAAAAAGACACGGTTTCTATAATCAATCCATGTCTTTTCAGCACACCGGGCATGACAGATGAAAGCAACGCTCTTGTAAAGATTGTACTTAACCGTGATAGCCTTAATGGAATGTCGCAGGAGGGCGCAGTGGGCGGTGAGCTCTTTGACGGATTCGACCTTCTGACTAAAGCGCAGGCGAAGAAGATACTTGAGGATGGAGTGGACGAGCACGGCATATACTATTCCGTGTATACATGGGCGGCACTCACATATTTCGTGGCAGACCTGTGGAGGTAGATATAGAATGTAGCGTGGTTAGCCCGGGAGACGGTCATATGCTCTCGTAGAGCGACTAGCGAAGCTGTTTAGAGTCTGTAGAATTATGCCCTGTTAACATAGTACATCGTTCTGCAAATAACTGGACCAATAACTTGCCTGAATTTCCATCTGCGGCATCAGAAAAACTTGACGTAGCCCGCTACGCCTGCGTTTTTCTTCTTTGCAGAATGAAAATTCATTCTGCGTTATTGAACCAGTTAATTTTTGTACGCTGTACTTGAAATGCACCGGCATGGACGCCGGGGCAAGGCGTTATGTGCCATGGACGGCACATAAAAGCCGGTTTCGTCAAGCATAGAAATCTTTCGAGCATAATTCGTACAGCCTCTTAACAGCATAGCGTTAGCTCCTAGAGAGCATATGGCTGCCTCCCGGGTTAACCATGCGGCTACAGCAGTGATAATACGGAGGAATAACATGAACGATAAAAAATACTCGCTGCGCCCATATCTGCTAGCATACAAATGGCACTATGCGATAGGCATTTTTGTGCTCCTTGCAGTAGACCTTGCCAATCTGTACATTCCGCAGTTTATTGGGGAGATAATCGACGGAATCACTGCAGGAAAGCTCGATATGGCGGGCGTGGGCGGCATTATATTTAAGATATTGATAACAGGCCTGATAATCATGGCGGGGCGCTTTGGATGGAGATATTTCATCATCGGAGCATCGAGAGGAATAGAATACAGACTGCGCGATGATATGTTTTCGCATATGGAGACACTCTCGGCGCGTTATTACAACAGCCACAAGACAGGAGACCTTATGGCATATTTCACCAATGATTTACAGGCGGTCAGGATGGGAACCGGAATGGCTGTCATCACAGTGTTTGACGCGGTAATCATGACGGTGATGGTGCTTGTCAAAATGGTAGTATACGTGGATTTTAAGCTGACATTGTTTGCTTTTATTCCACTTATTTTTATTGCAATCGGCTGCTATTTTTATGGAATAGAGTCCAAAAAGCGTCAGGTGAAAAGGCAGGATGCTTTCTCATATCTGTCTGACAAGGTGCAGGAGAGCATTGCCGGTATCCGCGTGGTAAAGGCATTTGTGCAGGAGGACGAGGACTTTAAGCAGTTTGAAAAGGCCTGTGAGAACAGCAGGGAGAAAAATCTTGCCGTGGTAAAGCTTCGTGCTGTCTTTGGTCCGGCGTTAGATGCTGTAATCGGAATAAGCGTGATAGTGACACTTATTGCAGGCGGCAGGATGGTGCTTGACGGTCAGGTTTCGATAGGTCAGTTTGTGGCATTCAACTCATACATCGATATGCTTGTGTGGCCTATGATTGCGGCAGGTGACTGCATCAACACATTTTCCCAGGCGGCTGCGGCATGGGGCAGAATCCGGACTATTTTCGAGGAAAAGCCTGATATTGTCGATATGGTGCCACCGGAAAAGGTAATAGAAAATGATGGTGCTTCTGATAAAATACAGATACATGGTGATATACAGCTTAGCCACCTCACCTTCGCATACCCTGACG
The DNA here is from genome assembly GCF_977054825.1 of Agathobacter sp. Classification (NCBI taxonomy): domain Bacteria; kingdom Bacillati; phylum Bacillota; class Clostridia; order Lachnospirales; family Lachnospiraceae; genus Agathobacter; species Agathobacter sp. The sequence goes on along the minus strand of NZ_CDRTEH010000010.1, from coordinate 34,355 downwards.
GCACCAAGCCGGTGCTTTCAGACGTGAGCATACATGTGAAGCAGGGCGAGATGCTTGGTATCTTAGGACGTACCGGAAGCGGAAAATCGTCACTTGCAGACCTTTTGCTTAGAGTCTATGACTGTGAAAACGGCATGATACTTTTGGATGACCGCCCGATAACAGACTATCCGCTGGCGGTTTTGCACCGTGATATCTCATATGTGCCACAGGAGAATTTCCTGTTTTCCGACACACTCGAGGAGAATATTGCATTCGGTCTGGAGGACAGGATTGCCGACAACCCGGCAATTCTTGATGCGGTAAAACAGGCTGCAAAGGATGCGTGTATACACGATAATATCATGGGCTTTCCGGATGAGTACAAGACCATGGTTGGAGAGCGCGGAGTGACACTTTCGGGAGGGCAGAAGCAGCGAAGCTCAATAGCCAGAGCACTTTTAAAGGATTCTGCAATCCTCATACTGGATGATTCGCTTTCTGCTGTCGATACCGATACAGAGGAGCAGATACTTGAAAACCTCATGGAAACCAGACAGGGAAAGACAACCATAGTGATTGCTCACAGGATTTCCACCCTGCAGAAGGCTGACCATGTGGCAGTGCTTTCTGACGGAAAACTGACAGAGTATGGCACTCCTGAAGAGCTGCTTGAGCTTGGCGGTTTTTACGCTGATATCAGCCATAAGCAGCAGCTTGAGAGTGAGCTTGGCAGCTAAAGGGTTTAAAACTCGTTGTTATGCAGATTTGTCTGTTTGACAATAAATAGCTACAAAATAACAGAGAAGATTATAGTATGAATTCGAGTAAAAATATAAATAAAAAAGAAATGAATAAAAAAAGCTCCACAATGCGCCTTGTAGCCTACATGAAGCCGTATGCCCACTGGGTGATTTTCGCCCTTTTGCTGGTGCTTGGACTGACAGCCTTTGACCTTTACAGGCCGATGCTGGTGGGAGATGCAATTGATACCTTTGGAGCAAATGGGGATTATGATGTAATAATTGCTACAGCTATCAAATATGCGGTGGTACTTGCCTTGAGCTTTGTATTCAACATCGCTCAGACCTGGATATTGCAGAAAACAGGCCAGAATATCATTCTTCAGATGAGAAAGGACCTCTACAGGCATATCCAGTCGCTCGGCAGCAGGTATTTTGATATCACGCCGGTTGGAAAGCTTGTAACCCGTGTGACCAATGATGTTGAGGCTCTCAATGAGATGTATTCGGGCATTCTCGTACAGCTTTTCAGAAATATTGTAAAAATAGTGGGACTTGCAGGCGTTATGCTCGTGCTTGACGTGAGGCTTGCTGCGATATCATTTGTGCTGATGCCGCTTGTAATTGGGCTTACGGTGCTGTGCCAGAAAATTGCCAGAAATATTTACAGGCTTTACCGTACGCGCCTGACTGACATCAATACATTTTTGTCCGAGCATCTTTCGGGAATGAAAATTATACAGATATTTGGCAGGCAGGAGCGCAAGTTTGAGGAATTTCATGATAAAAATACAAAGCTCTACAAGGCTTTTTACAGGGAGATGCTTATGTATGCGGTATTCCGTCCGCTTATCTATATTCTGAGCATTTTGTCGCTTATGATAGTGCTGTGGTTCGGAAGCAGAAATGTGTTTGATGAGATTATTTCGGTCGGCACTCTGTATATTTTCTCGAATTACATCAGGTCATTTTTCGACCCGATACAGGAGCTTGCAGAGCAGTTTTCGACATTGCAGTCATCAATTGCATCCGCCGAGAAGATATTTACGGTTATGGATGAGGATGAATTTATTCCTGAGGTCGAAAATCCAAAGCAGCCGGATAAAATCACCGGAAAAATTGAATTTGACCATGTATGGTTTGCCTACGACGGCGAAAACTATGTGCTTAAGGATGTCTCATTTGTCATTAATCCGGGCGAGAAGGTGGCCTTTGTCGGCGCAACCGGAGCAGGAAAATCATCCATTTTAAATCTGATAGGCAGGTATTATGATATACAAAAGGGACATATCTACATTGATGGCATCGATATCAGACAGCTTAGCAAAAAGCAGCTTCGCAGTGCAATCGGTCAGATGCAGCAGGATGTGTTCATATTCGAGGGGGATGTGGCGTACAATATCCGCCTGAATGATGACGATATCACGGATGCGCAGGTGAAGGAGGCAGCAGAATATGTAAACGCCTCACACTTTATCGAAAAGCTCCCACAGGGCTATCACGAGCCGGTTACGGAGCGCGGTGCGACCTTCTCGGCAGGAGAGCGTCAGCTATTGTCCTTTGCAAGGACACTTGCCCACAATCCGAGCATATTGGTCATGGACGAGGCAACAGCCAACATAGATACAGAGACAGAAATTCTCATACAGGAGGCGCTCGAAAAGCTCATGGATGGCAGGACAACAATCATGGTTGCGCACCGTCTGTCCACTATCCAGCATGCCGACTGCATCATGGTCATGCACAAGGGACGCATATGTGAGCGCGGTACGCACAGGGAGCTTTTAGAGCAGGATGGCATATACAGGAAGCTGTATGAGCTGCAGATATCGTAGGGAAGGCTGGTATGGAAAATAAAATAAACAATAACTGTCAGATTTTTATAGAAAAAACGGACTCCATAGCAGGCCGTGAGAAGGAGTTAATTCCACATGTGTCTGCCTATTATGTGGATAAATACACCACTATTTCAGAAAAAGGTGTAAAAACAGGCAGCAACAGGCTGTGTGGCACAGCTAATCAGGAGCTTTTGGCAGGATACATGCTATACAAATATCTGGGGATATCATCGGATGAACAGCTGGTCAGAAATGAGCACGGCAAGCCGGAAATAGCAGCCGGGTATAAGAATGAGCGCGCGACCTTTTTTAATCTGGCACACAGCGGCCCGTATGTGGTGCTTGCAATATCGGACAGGCCCGTTGGCGTGGACATAGAGCAGACAAAACGCATGAGCTTCAATGTGGCAAAGCGCATAATGCGAAAGGAGCAGCTTGACAAACTCGAAGGCTTTGAGAATGAATCTGAGGCATTTCAAATTGAGCTTGCAAAATACTGGACACAGTATGAGGCGATAATGAAGCTTGTCGGTACAGGCTTTTCAGGGGAGCTGGATGATAAGACGATGGAGGCTTATGAAAAAAGGGTAGTGTTTCGTGAGCTTGATGATTATGTAATTGCAGTGGTGACAGAGTAGGGATTGAAAAAAATCTTGATTTTTGTAAGCATATAAGCAGGGATTGCGTCTATATAAGTGAAGGAAGCCATTTATGGAAGCATAATGATGCAGTTGTATATTTTAAGGGGGGATTTGCCATGAAGAAAATTCAATTGTTTTTAAAGTACTTAGTTTTAATGTTGTTTTTAATAGTATGGATAATTATAATGTTTTTCACCGATTATATGAATTCACAGTCGTTTAAGCTATATTGCATGTTTACAGTGGGGTGTGGATGTGCATACTCAATCTGGCAGAAAACCTATGTACCGGATGCAAAATCATATATTGCAGAAAAAGCATTAGCGTTAATACTTATAGTAGCTGCCTTCATCAGATTATTATGTTTTTAATAAAAAAATCAAAATACGTAACAGACTTTTCTGTTGCGTATTTTTGGTTAAAAAAAATAAGGAGTATGTTTATCATTATATAACTTAAAGAAGATTTTATGAATGAAAAAATATCTGATCAGAAAATTGTAAGACATTATCTTGACAGACTTGAAAGTGCCATATTAGAAACAAAGAATAAGTATGGAAAACTGATTAATCTTATTGCGTACAATATCCTTTGCAGTAAAGATGATGCAGATGAATGTGAAAACGATACATATTTAAATGTATGGAACAGTATTCCACCAAATGAGCCTGAAAATCTAAAAGCATATTGTTTAAGGATTTCAAGAAATCTTGCTATTAAAAGGTACAGATACAATTTGGCTCAAAAGAGAGACAACAGCAAACAGTTATCACTTGAAAAAATAATGGAGGAGTGTGGGGATATTTTCCCGGAGCAAAGTAACGTAAGTGATGAAAATGAAATTAAAATAATTATCAATAAATTTCTTATGGATTTACCTTTAAAAAAAAGAAAGGTATTTATGCTGAGATATTGGTATTTTTTATCCGTGAAAGAAATAATGGAAGAATGCAAAATGTCTAAAAGTCAAGTGGAAGTCGCTCTTTTTAGGATGAGAAAATTGTTGAAAGAAGAATTTGAGGAAAGGGGGTATATTCATGGATGATAAGAGACTGGATGTCATGAGTTTGGTGAAAGATGAATATATTGTGGAGACTGCACCCAAAACTTTTTTTAACAGGAAGAAATTAAGAGCAAAAAGATATATGAAATTGGTTGCGTGTGTGGCAATTATAGCAACTGTGTTTAGTGTTTCACCGATGCGTTCGTGGGCAGATTATATTGTTAAAAAGTTGAAGATTACTATAAATTTTAATGAGAATAATGTCAATATAGGTGATGCATACGAAACTAAAATCACGATACCTAAAGATTGTAAAAAAGTTCAATATGATAATGTAATATATTTGACAAAAGCATATAATTCTATAGATACGTTAGAATCAGATATTAATGAAAACTTTTATTCGTGGCAGACAGAGTACAAAATATTGGATGAAGCTCTATTAAATATAGTACCTGATAAATACGCTAGAATCTTTTTTGATTATGATATACCACCGGATGGAGAAAAAGATGGAATATCAGGTGTGTCTGAATATGTGTATATTCCTATAAACGGAAAGGATTTTATTAAAGAGCTGGCTTTGGAAAATAAGGCATTGTCATACTGTCAGTTTGATGAAAGCGGTAATATAGAGCTTTATAAGCAGAACATAGAATACGAGTTGGTTAAACAATATAAGAGCAAAAAATTAGATACTCAGGTGATTGTTGTAAAAGAAAAATTTAATATCAAAATGTCGGATAATGGAATAGATGATAGCTGTTCTGATGAGCTTTATTATTGCTATTTTGCCAAATCAGGGAATGTATATATGATACAGTGTATTGGCTCGTTGGAGGGGGCATGTAGGGTTATTGAAACAATGGGAGAATAAAGTCAAATGGAGGTAACATATGATAAAAAGAAAAATAATTATGTTGATAGTTATGATTACAATCTCATGGAGTTATGTAATGATTCCGAAATTCGTGTATGCGGAAGATAAATTGATGCCGTATAGAGAGGTATTAATTGAAATGAATAATAAATTGGGAACAGATTATTCATTTCCGGAAGAAACTCAATTACAAGAGAATGGACAAAAGCAAGATGATATTGTTAAATTTTTTTCAAGAATGACTTTAGAAGAATTTAGGAAATATATATATAAAGCATATTTAAATCAGATAAGTAACGGCTCTAACCAATATTCAAGAGGTGAAGAGTTTAATATACAGTCAATAGCATTTTCGAAAAGGCAAAATGTATATTATAATAGTAATTCGATTTTTATTAATACAACTATTTATTCAGCTGATGGTTGTGATAGATATAGTAGTATAAATAATTATGGATACACGAAAAAAGGATATCCATATTATAAACCAAACAAGATGACTAAAACGTTTGGTTCAGGAAATAAAACAGTTACATGTAAATTTTTTTGTACCCAATATGTAGCACAGAATATTGTTTCGTCTTCAAAATATACGCTAGTCGCTACTTTTTCTGCATCTGGTGGAGATGTAAATTATACTAGTATATATAAGGGGAATATGACTTAATTAAACATATATTTATATTGACATAAATTATACGTGACTTTGTTGTGAAAGTGGATGAAACCGCCAGAATTTATATATTTTAATTTCCAGGTTGTGGATGTGCATACTCAATCTGGAAGAAGAACTATGTACCGGATGCAAGATCATATATTGCAGAAAAAGCATTAGCATTAATACTTATAGTAGCTGCCTTTATCAGATTATTATGTTTTTAATAAAAAAATCAAAATACGTAACAGACTTTTCTGTTGACTTTTCTGTTGCGTATTTTATTGTTGTTTTTTTACTCATATATGTTAGAATATAATCTAAGTGAAGGAAGCTATTTATGGAATCATAATGTTGTAGTTATATATTTAAGGGGGATTTGCCATGAAGAAGATTCAATTATTTTTAAAGTACTTAGTTTTAATGCTGTTTTTAATAGCATGGATTATTATAATGTTTTTCACTGATTGTATGAATTCGCAGTCGTTTAAGCTATATTGCATGTTTGTAGTGGGGTGTGGATGTGCATACTCAATCTGGGAGAAAACCTATGTACCGGATGCAAGGTCATATATTGCAGAAAAAGCATTAGCATTAATACTTATAGTAGCTGTCTTCATCAGATTATTATGTTTTTAAAAAATAAGGAGAATGTTTATCATTATATAACTTAAAGAAGATTTTATGAATGAAAAAATATCTGATCAGAAAATTGTAAGACATTATCTTGACAGACTTGAAAGTGCCATATTAGAAACAAAGAATAAGTATGGAAAACTGATTAACCTTATAGCGTACAATATCCTTTGCAGTAAAGATGATGCTGATGAATGTGAAAACGATACATATTTAAATGTATGGAACAGTATTCCGCCAAATGAGCCTGAAAATTTAAAAGCATATTGTTTAAGGATTTCAAGAAATCTTGCTATTAAAAGGTACAGATACAATTCTGCTCAAAAGAGAGACAACAGCAAACAGTTATCACTTGAAAAAATAATGGAGGAGTGTGGGGATATTTTCCCGGAGCAAAGTAACGTGACAAACTATAAAAGAAAAATAATTATGTTGATAGTTATGATTACAATCTCATGGAGTTATGTAATGATTCCGAAATCCGTGTATGCGGAAGATGAATTGATGCCGTATAGAGAGGTATTAATTGAAATGAATAATAAATTGGGAACAGATTATTCATTTCCGGAAGGAACGAGAGTGTAATATAAAGTGTGTAAGTTACCGGTAACAAAACTTTACGCACTTTATATTACACTCTCAATCTTTTCTAAATAGTTCTTATCATATTACCAGAATCCAGTTTCACTATTTTCTATAATAATCATCATATGTTTATTTTGTATTTTGCTAACATCTCCAAATTGGTCTTTTTGCATTTTTCAGCTTCTTCAAGTGCAGCTTTCAATAATTCAGGGTTATTATATACCCTATCCCTTGGAGTCGTATATGATTCTTCGATACACTGCTTTATAAATTCTCTTTCGCTCTCTTTCTCTTTTTGCAAGCATTCCATAAAATCATCATGATTATTTGTGAGTATTAAGACCAGTGAATCGTCAATAAATTTATCACACATTCTAAGAACATTTATTGTATATTCCTTCGCATACTTCACATAAGATGTTAAATCTGTCACCTCAGCAAACACTGGAAGAACTAATTCCTTTGTTATTTCAGCAGACTTCTCTACTACCTCAATCATGTTTTGTTCATTGTACTCAAACCCCATTCCATATTCATAGGTCGGTGAGAACATTTGAAGTTGAAGTCCGGTATAATCAAACGCCCATTTAAAGAGTTTGTCCTCGGTGCAGCCATGTGTCCAATCAGCACGTTTAGAAAAATATACCGACATAATACCTGCAGTAATGGTAAAACCTTTATTGCCTTTGAGCCATGCCGGAACCTTTTTTAATCCAATAAAATAGATCAGCTCCTGATTTACCACCTTCACAAATCTTTGCAATTTAGAGCACCATTGATATCCTTGTTCTGTTAGAAATTTACAATATACATCCTTAAAAGCTTTGTTAAGCGTCATAATTGTTCCTTTCAATTATCCAAAAATCAATTTATATGCAAGTGCAAAGCTTGCAGCATCGTCAGTAACTCCAATTCCGCCACTAAGGAAATCCTCAGCCACAGTACCTCCAATGATTACAATTCCGACTACTGTTCCCCAAAACGCATAATCGTTTGATGGGGATGTTTTTGGTGTATACTGATACCCTTTTTCCTTTTCTGTTTCCGGCTTTGGAACTACTACCGGGTATGGTTCCTCCTTTCTGTTTTGTTACAATGTCTTCCTCAACAGCATTATGAATATAATTCCACGCATGTTCTTCAATTAGTTCTTGCCAGTCCCACCAATTATTAAAGGAAAAACCAGATGGCATACTACTTATTATACCACTTGTATCAAGACTATTCCATACACTTATCGGTGATGTTCCAATATCCTAAAATGAATTTCTGTTGCGTATTTTATTGTTGTTTTTTCGTGCATATATGTTAGAATATAATCAAAGCAGTTTTTCTATAGCAACCTGTGCGGTCGTTGGCACATTTATTACAGATATGATTACATGTTCTGTAAATATGTGAGGCATAATAAGATGTCGTCCGGCGATAAGGGCGTGCAGGGTCTTCAATACCTTAATTATTTTTCATATTCCCTGAAATTCTTGCTTTTAAATGTTTCATTATTTTATTTAAAGCAGGATAAGAGGGCTTTTACCACGCAGATATTTCCTGCTTTAGTGTTTTCAAATGAAGGAGGATTTTATATGAGTGGTAACAGAGAGTACAAAAGTGATGTTTTCAGTATGCTGATGCAAGATAAGGAAAGAGCCTTACAGCTGTATAACGCAATGAATGGGTCTAGCTATGACAATCCGGAGGATGTTGAGATAGTGATTCACGATGGCGGCATTTCACTTTCGGTCAGAAATGATGCATCGTTTATCGTGGATGCGAGATTGAGCATATATGAGCATCAGTCCACAGTTTGTCCGAATATGCCGGTGAGAAGTCTTATTTATTTCAGTGTGATATTATCAGATATGCTCAGCGACAAGAAAAAAGGAACAAAAAAGGGCAAGAACATCTATGGCAGAAGACTGGTAAAGATACCGACACCATATTTCGTTGTGTTTTATAACGGTGAGGAGGAACAGCCGGAGGTTCAGGAGCTTAAGCTGTCTGATGCGTTTGAGAAGCCGACCGACGAGCCGAATCTTGAGCTTAAATGTAAGGTGTACAATATAAACGACGGAAAGAACAAGGCGATTATGGAGTCCTGTGGCTGGCTGAATGACTATATGACATTTGTGAATAAGGTCAGAGAGTACCACGCAGACGGAGCATTTGATGATCTTGCTATAGATATTGAGAAGGCTATAGACTATTGTATTGACAATGATATTCTGAAGGAGTTTCTAAAGACTTACAGAAGTGAGGTGACGAAGAGTATGCAGTTAAATTATGAATTTGACAGGCAGCTTGAGCTTGAAAGAGCTGATGCTATCGAGGAAGGCTTAGAACAAGGAAGAGAACAAGGCTTAGAACAAGGCTTAAAGCAAGGAATAGAGCAAGGATTAACGCAAGGAATAGAACTGATTAACCAGCTAAATCAGATTTTATTGTCCGAAGGCAAATATGATGAATTGCAGAAAGCTTCAAAGGATAAGGAGTATCAAAAAAAGCTTCTTTCAGAGTATGGACTTCTCAATGAGAAACAAGGTGAATAAATGAGACAAAAAGAACTCGAAAAATGGTTAAAGATAGTAATAATAGCGGTAGCACTTTGCGGATTAGTGGTCTGTGCGGTTGCTATACCATGGATAGGGCATGTGCTTATTGCGTCTGATCCGCAGATTTCTGATATGTATATACCATGGCTTGTGCTGTTTATCATCAGTGCAATTCCGTGCTATGTTATATTGTATCTGGGCTGGAGGGTAGCTGTAAATATCGGAAAAGACAGGTCGTTTTCCTTAGAGAATGCGAGGCATATAAAGCTGGCATCGAAAATAATTCTGTTTGATGCGTTGTACTTTTTCGTTGTGAATATCTGCATGTGGAGGATATATGTGAATCATCCGGGGGTGATACTGGCGCTTGTGTTCATAGTGTTTGCCTGTGTTGTGGCATCGGTCGTGGCGGCGGTTTTGTCACATCTTGTGGTAAAGGCCGCAGATCTGCAGGAGCAGAGTGATTTGACAATATAGCGTGTGCGCTACAGTTTTATTTGAGCGGGAGAGATACATGGAAGGCGAGATTATTTTTAACATAGACGTAATGCTTGCAAAGAGAAAGATGAGCGTTACGGAGCTGTCGCAGCGTGTGGGAATCACCATGGCAAATATATCAATTTTAAAAAATGGCAAGGCAAAGGCAATCAAGGTATCCACGCTTGCAAAGCTTTGCGAAGCACTTGACTGTCAGCCGGGAGATTTGCTGGAATATAGAGATTGTTCTTGCGATAAAGGAGAAAATATAGTATCATAAATGATTGGTGTGCGCCACATTGGGCGGACAAACAGCAACGTATTATGGGAGGCAATTGATAGATGAATAATTATGATGTGATAATCATTGGAGCAGGACCGGGAGGTATCTTCGGAGCATATGAGCTTATCGAGAAGAATCCTGACTGCAAAATAGCGGTTTTTGAGGCAGGACATGAGCTCGCCAAGAGAAAATGTCCTATCGACGGAAAGAAAATAAAGAGCTGTATTTCCTGCAAGAGCTGTTCTATTATGAGCGGTTTTGGCGGGGCAGGTGCTTTTTCAGACGGAAAATACAATATCACAAATGATTTTGGCGGCACCTTATATGAGCATATCGGCAAGCAGCCGGCCATTGATCTGATGGAATATGTTGACGAGATTAATATGAAGTACGGCGGTGAGGGCACAAAGCTTTACTCTACAGCCGGCACAAAGCTCAAAAAGGTCTGCATGCAGAACAAGCTCAAGCTTTTGGATGCATCGGTAAGACATCTCGGAACTGACATAAACTATGTTGTTTTGGAAAATATGTATGCACATCTGAAGGACAAGGTAGATTTTTATTTCGATACACCTGTTGAGTCGGTAGAGGTGCTGTATGATGAGAATACGGCAGGAGATGATGCTTGTGGTGCAGAAGTGGCTCACACAGACAATGTATCAGGATATGCAGTTAAAACAGCAGATAGCACATATGAGAGCAGATATTGTATCATCTCAGTGGGAAGAAGCGGAAGCAAGTGGATGGAGAAGGTATGCAATGACCTTGATATCCCGACCAAGTCAAACCGTGTGGATATCGGTGTGCGTGTTGAGCTTCCTGCACTGATTTTTTCACATCTGACAGATGAGCTGTATGAGAGCAAGATTGTATACAGGACACAGATTTTTGAGGATAATGTGCGTACCTTCTGCATGAATCCGCATGGTATCGTGGTAAATGAAAATACAAATGGCATCGTAACAGTAAACGGACACAGCTACGAGGGAGCAGACAAGCAGACTGAAAATACAAACTTTGCTCTACTTGTTGCAAAACATTTCTCAGAGCCGTTCAAGGATAGCAACGGATATGGTGAGAGCATCGCGCGCCTTTCAAATATGCTTGGTGGCGGTGTGATTGTACAGCGCTTTGGTGATCTCGTTAGAGGGCGTCGAAGCAATGAGAAGCGTATTGAGGAGGGACTCGTTACTCCTACACTTTCAGCTACACCGGGAGACTTAAGCCTTGTGCTTCCAAAGAGAATCCTGGACGGAATCATTGAGATGATTTACGCACTTGACAAGATAGCACCGGGAACAGCAAATGACGATACTCTGCTTTACGGCGTAGAGGTCAAGTTCTACAATATGGAGGTAGAGCTTAACGATAAGCTTGAGAGCAAATATAAGGGGCTTTACATCATCGGAGACGGCAGCGGTGTGACACATTCACTCTCACATGCATCGGCAAGTGGTGTGTATGTTGCGCGTGAGATCGAAGCGGAGAGATAGTTACGGTTAAAGATGTGTTCTATATAAGAAATGCTTGAGAATGTATAGATTTAAATTGTTATATGAGAACATAATATTTCTGTAATTGGGAAATATTATCATTATGAACTATTGAAATGCTACATCAGTTAGATTAAACTAACTATGTAGCATTTTTCTTTATTTATAAATATATGCGTATGCGGAAGGCTTTCACATATCATTTTTATAATAAGGTAAGGACCACACGATCCTACAATCATGACGAAGAGAAACTGTATTGTAGGATAAAATTGAATCAGAAAAAACATAAGGAGGTTCATAATGAATTATTTGGAAATTGAAAAGGTAGTGGGCAGAGAAATACTTGATTCCAGAGGAAATCCTACAGTTGAGGCTGAGGTTTATCTGGTTGACGGAACTGTTGCCAGAGGCACGGCGCCATCAGGAGCCTCAACAGGAGAGTTCGAGGCACTGGAGCTTCGCGACGGTGACAAGAGCAGATATCTGGGAAAGGGCGTTACCGGGGCAGTAGAAAATATAAATACTGTAATCAACGATACACTGACAGGTATGGATGCAAGCGATATCTATGCAATTGACGCGGCCATGATAGAGGCAGATGGCACAAAGGACAAGTCTAAGCTTGGAGCCAATGCCATTCTCGCTGTATCAATTGCATGTGCGAGAGCGGCAGCAGTCGCACTTGATATTCCGCTCTATAGATTTTTAGGTGGTATTTCAGGAAACAGACTTCCTGTACCTATGATGAACATTGTAAACGGTGGCTGTCATGCACTTTCATCAGGACTCGATGTGCAGGAGTTTATGATTATGCCGGTGGGTGCGCCATCCTTCAAGGAGTGTCTCAGATGGTGTGCGGAGGTATTTCATGCACTTGCAGCTATATTAAAGGAACGCGGTCTTGCCACATCGGTTGGTGACGAGGGTGGCTTTGCACCTGCACTCAAATCTGACGAGGAGGCTATCGAGACAATTCTTGAGGCTGTAAAGAAAGCCGGCTATGAGCCGGGCACGGATTTCAAGATTGCCATGGATGCCGCATCATCAGAGTGGAAGAGTGAAAAGGGCAAGGGCTTTTACAAACTGCCAAAGGCCGGTACAGAGTACACCTCAGAGGAGCTTATAGAGCACTGGGCAAAGCTCTGTGATAAATATCCTATCATCTCAATCGAGGATGGACTCGATGAGGAGGATTGGGAAGGCTGGCAGAAGCTTACAGAGCGTCTGGGTGATAGAGTACAGCTTGTGGGAGATGACCTGTTCGTAACAAACACTGAGAGACTTGCAAAGGGAATAAGCATTGGAGCAGGAAATGCAATCCTGATTAAATTAAATCAGATTGGCTCGGTGTCAGAGACCCTTGAGGCTATCAAGATGGCACACAAGGCAGGCTATACGGCAATCAGCTCACACCGCTCAGGTGAGACTGCCGACACAACTATCGCAGACCTTGCAGTGGCACTCAACACATGCCAGATAAAGACAGGTGCACCTTCGCGTTCAGAGCGTGTCGCAAAGTATAATCAGCTTTTAAGAATTGAAGAGGAGCTGGGAAAGAGCGCGGTTTATCCTGGAATTAAAGCGTTTAATGTGCAGAAGTAGTTTAAATAAAACTGTATGGCTGCATTAAATGAATATCCATTGGAGTGTCTTTAGGAGAAAATAATATAAGTATAGTCGCAGATATCAGAATATGGTATCTGCGATTTTTTATTTTTTATCAGTAATTCTAAATATCGTCGAAACAAATTATTTTAGCACATCAATTGTAGTCCTTAATTGTAGCCTCAATTACCTCAATTGTAGCACCTCAAATTGTAGCAATTAAAACCGATTTATCGTAAAACGATAAAAAAATATTGCAAAACTAAAACCGATGTAGTACAATTAGCTTGCCGGTAAGTAAAAAATATGAGAAAATAACTACATAGATAGTAAGGAGTAAGGAGGAAGCTATGGACAATAATAATAATATCGGGAGCATGAATCCCCAACAGTTTTCACAGAACACGCCACAGAATACGCAGATGAATATGGGCATGTCAGGTATCGAACTGCAGAAGATGCAGCAGGAGGCGGAGCAAAGATGGCGAGAGCAAAGCAGGAGAAACGCGGATTTCTTTGGCAGGCTATGCATACCTACGATAATATATGCGCTGCTGTACACCATTTTCCTGTATGAGAATATAGGTGGAATACTTGTCACATTGTTTTCAATCGTCACAGGGGTATACAGCCTGTATTGTATGAAGATACTTCATATAGAGGCAAAGCCACTCACTATATGGTACAGTGTGATGATGATACTTACAGGCCTCTCGTCAGGCTTGACCGGCAATAAAATTATACAAGGATTTAATTTTTGCTGGATTCTTGTGTTCTTGGTTTTTATGCTGCTTCACAATTTCTGCAATGACAGACAGTGGGGACTTATAAAGTATATCACTGCGGCATTTCAGGCAGTGTTTGGAGCGATTGGATGTATAGCTGAGCCGTTTATGGATATTGCCGACTATATGAGAAATGAACGTATGGATAGTGGCAGTATGGGCAGTGATTGTATGGACTCTGACAGTGTAAACAGAGCAGCCGGAGATGTACATGTGAAAAAACACAGAATGCTTTATGTGTTTATCGGAATTGCTATTGCCTTTCCACTTGTTGTACTGATAGTGGTGCTGCTGTGCTCTGCGGATGCGGTTTTTGCATCAGTAATAAAGAAAATATTTGCTGATATCAATTTCTTTACAGTGAGCAAGGTTGTATTACTTTTTGTATTTGCACTATTTTCATCATACTGCGGTATAAAGTATCTGAGCAAGAAGCGTATATCAGATGCACCGGTTGAGACTCCGGCATTCCCGGCTGCAATCGGCATCACTGTAGCCGCAACTATATCAGCGGTATATGTATTTTTCTGTTTTATACAGATTGTGTATCTGTTCGGAGGGCTTATGCAGCTTCCAAGCGGCTATACCTACGCTAGGTATGCGAGAGAAGGCTTTTTCCAGCTGCTTTTCGTGTGTATACTGAATGTGATTATCGTATTGCTAGGAAGTGGACTGTTTAGAAAAAACAAAATATTAAATGCATTTTTAATTTTAATAACTTTGTGCACATATATCATGATTGCATCAAGTGCATATCGTATGGGACTGTATGTATCGGAGTATGGGCTGACAGCCACCAGACTCTGTGTGTTCTGGGCACTTGGGGTGATAGCGCTGTTTATGCTCGGAGTGATTTTATCTATATGTAAGCCTGCTTTTTCACTATTCAGGTACGGAATAATAGTAATCGGGGTATGTTATCTTGTGCTTGCATTTGCAAGGCCTGATTATGTGGTTGCAAGGTACAATACAGTATGTATGGAGGATACAGACTATAAATATCTAATGTCACTTTCCACGGATGCAGCCCCGGCGCTTGCGGATGATGCAGACTTCATGGAAAATAAGGGGATGGTCACCATGTATGCAAGACAGCTTGCAGGTGAGACAAATGATAGTATAAGACAGCTCAATGTGTCTCATATAAAGGCTGCACATTTATTCAGAGATAGCATAGATGAGGTAAAGAGCTCACAGCTTATCCTTTTATATGTATATTCGCCTTACGATTCGGGCAGCTATAACAATAATGATACCGGTCTTGATGGTGTGGACAGCATACAGATGGGCTATCATGTGTTAAAGGATACAGAAGATGATGACACAGCCTACTATGATTACGACAGTTATAGCATGGATGATACAAGAGTGGCGGCACCGGTATTTTTCAAATGGGTGGATGCAGTCGAGGTGAAGAAGATTTCCGACAGTGAGCGTATCTTCCTTGCAAAGATTCCAAGAAAGGCTTTAAAAGGCAAGGAGGGAGTGAATATTGAATACAGATTTAATAAAGATGGAGATGTGATATATTCATCCCAGTACAATGTGATACTCGACAAGAAAAAAGGACTCAATGAGGTTGAGCTGTCATACTATGAGGGAACAGATGGTGTGGATGAGCCTGAGTACAATATTTATGGGAAGTAATGGCTTAAATTGGATATAATCCAAAGTTGATATGGTGAAGTTGATTAAAAACTGTTATACTTAGCATGTAGTATACGTTGTCAAATTATTTCATTAAGGCAGGAAAGATTCATGGGAAGATTTTTAAATCCGGGAAATAAAGCTTTTCAAAAGACATTGAAATCGGAAATATATGTGGATAAAACTATGCTTTTGGCATACACCAATAAGGTTATGGGTTCTGATATGGCATGCATATGCAATAGCAGACCGAGGCGCTTTGGAAAGTCCATCACGGCGAATATGCTTGCTGCTTATTATAGCAGAGGATGTGATTCCTTTGATATGTTTTCTAATTTAAAGGTTGGCAGGCTTGATTCCTTTGAGACAAACCTTAATAAATATGATGTGATTCATATTGATGTCCAGTGGTGCATGATGGATGCGGGCGAAGTGCAAAACACCGTGAAATACATCAATAACGGTATTCTGGATGAGCTTATAATGGCTTATGGTGATGTGATACCGGACACTGTAAAAACAGCCTATGGAGCCATGTCTTATATCAACGCAGCTACAGGAAATACCTTTGTTATCATAATAGATGAGTGGGATGTGTTGATTAGAGATGAGGCTAATAATAAGGAACTGCAGGAGGAATATATTAATTTCCTCAGAGGAATGTTTAAAGGTACAGAGCCGACAAAGTATATTGCGTTAGCTTATCTTACCGGCATACTTCCAATAAAAAAGCTTAAAACCCAGTCAGCACTTAACAATTTTGAAGAGTTCACAATGCTTGATGCAGGATCGCTTGCATCATATATTGGCTTTACAGATGATGAGGTTAAGCAGTTATGCAAAAAGTATGACAGGGATTATGAAGCGGTAAAAAACTGGTATGATGGCTATATGCTTTCAGGTAAGCATGTGTATAATCCAAAAGCGGTAGTAAGCGTGATGATGAGAGGCAGCTTCCAAAGCTATTGGTCACAGACCGGCACCTATGAATCTCTGATTCCGCTTATTGACATGGATTTTGATGGATTAAGAGCCGCTATTATTTCAATGATTTCCGGAAATGAGATTAAAGTCAGAACAACCACGTTTCAGAATGATATGGTATCATTTAAAAATAAAGATGATGTGTTGACATTGCTTATACATCTTGGGTATCTGGCTTTTAATCAGAAAAATCAGATGGCATATATCCCAAACGAAGAGCTTCGCAATGAGCTTATGGATGCGGTTGAGGAAAACAAATGGGATGAAATCATACAGTTTGAGAGACAGTCAATAGATTTGTTTAATGCAACAATAAACAAAGATGTAAATACTGTGGCAGCAAAAATTGAGCAGATTCATATGGAGTATACCTCGGTGATTCAATATAATGACGAGAATTCCCTTAGCAGTGTGCTGACCATTGCTTATCTTGGAACAATGAACTATTATTTTAAGCCGGTCAGGGAGCTTCCGACAGGGCGCGGCTTTGCTGATTTTGTTTATATTCCGAAGCCTGAGTATATAAATGATTATCCGGCGCTTGTTGTGGAGCTAAAATGGAATAAGAATGCGGATACAGCCATGCAGCAGATTCGTGAGAGACGGTATCCGAATTCATTATTGCAATATACGGGAAACATACTGCTTGTGGCAATCAACTATGATGAAAAAACAAAAGAGCATGTATGTAAAATTGAGGAATATGCTAAAATACAGAATTAATGATTGAGATATATAAATACAAAACCAAAAACGGACATGGCAGCTTTGCATGTCCGTTTTTTGCATCTTATTTAATCAAGCTTTAATATTAAACCTAATATACGCTTTACAGAGGTTTCCATCTCATCACGAGTGATGGCTCCTGCATCATAAGCCTTCTTTACACGATCAGGATATCCGTTGCCCATCTTAAGATCATTTCCTGCTTTTGTCTCCTTGTAATGCTCGCCACAGGTCCACCAGTCGGTTGTGACCATTCCTTCATAGCCCCATTCATCACGCAGTATTCCTGTCAAAAGCTCTTTGCTTTCAGAGGCTCTGTAGCCGTTTATCATATTGTAAGAGGACATAATAGCCCATGGGTTTTCATTCTTTACAATCATCTCAAAAGCCTTCAGATAGATTTCTCTGGCAGCTCTCTCGGAAACTCTTGAATCACTGTTTTTGCGGTTTGTTTCCTTATTGTTCAGTGCAAAGTGCTTGAGTGTGGCACCGACATTGTTTGACTGGATTCCGCGTACCATGGCACCTGCGAGCTTGCCTGTGACGAATGGATCCTCTGAGTAGTACTCGAAGTTACGTCCGCAGAGAGGAGTTCTGTGAATACAGATGGCAGGTGTGAGCCACAGGGCAAGGTTATTTTCTTTTAATTCTTCACCGCCTGCACGTCCTACAGCCTCTAAAACATCCGGGTTCCATGTGCATGCGAGCAGTGTGGAGCATGGAAACGCAGTGGTGCATATACCGACCTCCGGTGCTATGCGCACTCCGGCAGGACCGTCTGCTGTCATGATAGAAGGAATACCGTATTCAGGCATATTTCCGATACCGAAGGTATTTGCGACACCTGTATTTGGCTGTCCGCCGAGCAGATGAATGAGATCATCGATTGACAGCTCTGATACAAATTCATCAAGTGTGATACGTCCTTCCACAACATCCATGATGTCGTGACTGCCGTTTTTAGCCATGCCATCGGCAAAGCGGAAGTATGGGATGGCTCTCTGACCGGGACCAACACCCTCTGTCAGGGCAGGGTCAATGGTGCCGATAGCTGAGTAGTCGGTGTCGACAGGCTCACCTTGAGGCAGAGCTTCATAGCTTCCGTCAGAGAGCATTCTCTTTGGCAGACTTGTAGGTATAAGCTTTGCTGAAAGCTGCTCGGTAATTACATCATGATTTAATATATATGAGTAATCGGCTTTTGTCACGTCACGGACGTTCGTTCCAACGTATATATCATATGAACCGGCTTCAAGCACATATGCAGACTTTTGAACCTTTCCCAGGTCATCATATGATGCCATATCGTTTATTTCCCATGTAAGAGTCATAAGCTGAGACTCACCCGGCTGCAGTTCTCTTGTCTTTTCAAAGGCGACAAGCTCCTTTGCAGGCTTTCCGAGCTTTCCCTGTGGTTTAGCAACATATACCTGAACAACCTCTTTTCCGGCAGCTTTGCCTGTGTTTGTGACACGGACTTTTGCGTAGAGCTTACCGGCTTTGATGTCAATATCTGCATCGGCTGATCCGGCTGCAGTAGCACTTGACGTACAGTTGGAATTCACAACGCCGGCAGAAACAGTCTCCACATCAAATGTGGTGTATGAGAGTCCATAGCCGAATGGGTATACAACCTTCTCGGCAGCGCCCGGAATTGTCTCAAAATAGCGGTATCCGACATATATATCATCGGTGTAGTCCACATAGTTTCTTGACTCATGGAAATTGTAGGTAGATGGATAATCGTCGAGTGATTTGGCAAATGTATCGACAGTCTTTCCGGAAGGATTGCCATCCCCTACTAAAAGCTCAGCGGCAGCAAGTCCTCCCTCCATGCCACCCTGTAAGGCAAGCAGTGCTGATTGAATCTGCTCATCATAAGCAAACCATGATGTATCAACCATTCCACCGACATTTAAAATCACGATTACATTTTTGAAGCTTGACTTAACCGCGTCAACCATCTCTTTTTCTTTTACGGAGAGGCAGAAATCGCCATCCTTAAAAAGCTCTGCCGACTTCTCGGTCATCTCGCGCTCGTAGTCCCAGAGAGCCTTGTTATTTGGGTCAACAACACTCTTTCTGTCCCAGCCCTCTCCGGAGTAGCGGCAGATTGAGATGATAGCAGTGTCAGTGTAGGCCTTTGCCTTATTTAAAAGCTCAACCGGCACATCAGGCTCTATAGTCATGCCGGGTACCGCACCGGCTGCATACTGCTTTTTAATGTCATTGCGGTAGTAGTCGCACAGCTCCTCAAATATGCTTATTTTATCTTTTTGAAGCTTAAGTCCTTCGTAGAGATTGCGGATATATGCAACGGTTACATCACCGCTTCCGCCGCCTCCCTTTACATAGTCGAAGGTGCCCTTTCCGAAAAGAGCTACCCTTGTTCCGGCTGCAAGAGGCAGTACATTGTTGTCATTTTTTAAGAGCACCATGCCTTCCTTGGCTGCGTTCTTTGAAAGCTCAATGTGTGCCTTGCTTCCGGTGACTCTCTCCCCATTTGCCCCAATCGGGAGATTCGGTGTGAATTTGATTCGTGACCATTTGTTCATAGCAGATACCTTCCTTATATTGTGTTTTATAAAGTTAATTTTGTGTCTGTATGGCATTTTATTTATAAAAATACCATGATTTTTCATGTATATTATTGTATAAAAGAATTGTAAGCCAAAATGGAATGATTTACAATCATGATAATGACTTTATTTTATGTCGATATTGACTTTTGGTTTTGCCATTATATTATATAATTAAAACTTCAAACCTGTAAATTTTAGTATATAAGCTTACGCATATGGAGGTTCACATGCAGCAATACACGCACGAATATATAAAATCAATACCACATCTGCCGGTATACTGTCTCCTATATGAGACATACCGCCAGATGTCACCGAGCCACTGGCATGATCATCTGGAGATAATCTATGTACTTGAGGGAGAATTACAGATATCAAGTAATGAAAACGCTGATATATATGCTAATGATGGACATATTCTTCATAAAGATGAGTTCTATATCATAAATTCAAGTAAAATCCACAGCACAAAGAGTAAGGGGATGGTTAAAGCATTTCTTATACAGGTACCATATATGTATTTGGATAATTATATAGAGGATTATGGACACGTCAGATTTCTGGAATGCTTTGATGGAGAAAAGAACACAAAAAAATGTGATCGGATGAAAGCTCTTCTAAAAGCAATAACACGAATTTACTGCAAAAAGGATAAAGGCTATGAGCTTCGTCTGATGGCAAAGATGAATGAATTTCTCTATATTTTGTATACGAGCTATTCACACATTGATGCAAATATGGAAAAAGAGTCAAAACAGATAGAAAGACTGAAGGATGTTCTTAAATATGTGGCAAAAAACTATCAGGAGCCAATAGCATTAAAGGAGGTGGCAGACATAGCCTCGCTCAATCAGGAGTATTTTTGCCGTATGTTTAAAAAATGTATGGGTGTGACATTACTCGAGTATGTCAATCAGGTAAGAATCAATCATATACACGAGGAGCTTTTGTCAACGGAGGATTCCATCACGGACATACTGGAGCGCAATGGATTTACGAATTATAAGGTGTTCAGCCGGATGTTTAAGACGCAGTTTGGCATGACACCGAGGGAATTGCGCAGACTTAGACATTAATAGTGACAGATACACAGAAAAATTCTAAAATGATAGATTATAGAATTGACTCATGGTATAATATAACGAACGTAAAGATATGTGCATCAAAAGATATATCATACACACAAGATAGGAGAAAACCATGAACCCAGCAAGTATAATGAAAATGATGAAAGCAAAAAATACATTTACAGCAAATCACCCAAAGTTTGTATCCTTTTTACAGTATGCATTCGGCAGCGGCATTCCGGCAGATTCTGTTATTGAAATCACAGTTACAAAGCCGGGACAGGAGCCTGTTACATCAAATATCAGGGTTTTGCAGTCGGATCTTGAGCTTTTGGAGAGTCTTAAGGACTTAAAATAGAGGTAAAATATGTTATACCAGATTAAGGATGGGACAGTTTCGGCAGGAGGTCAGACGATTCTGTCCCATATTGATTTTTATATAAAAGAAAAGGAGAAACTCGCAGTTGTAGGAAAAAACGGTGCTGGAAAGACCACACTCCTTCGGCTTTTGGCAGGAGAGCTGACTCTGGACAGGGATGACCGCAGAGGAAACGGTGGTCAGCGCAGTGAAAACAAAGCCAAGACTGCCGGAGAAAACAATAAAGGCAGAAAGAATAATAGCAGAAATAGTGCCGGGATCACGACATCCCGAAATATTACGATTGGTATGTTACGACAGGCTGATAAGTCGGATCAGGACAAAACGATAGAGGAGATACTGCTTGAGAGCTGTCCGGATAAGGATACATTTTCCAAAGAGAGGTTTGACTACGAGATGGAGTATGACCGGCTGTTTACAGGCTTTGGCTTTGAAAAAGAACAGAAAAGCCGTACACTTGGCAGCTTTTCGGGAGGAGAACAGACGAAGATTTCACTTATAAAGCTGCTGCTTGAAAAGCCGGATTTGCTGCTGCTTGATGAGCCGACCAATCATCTAGATATGAAAACTGTCGAGTGGCTGGAGGATTATCTGATAAACTATCCCAAGGATGTTGTTATGGTGTCGCATGATAGGGCGTTTCTTGATGCGGTTGCGACAGGTGTATATGAGCTTGAAAACGGAGCATTGCACAGATATGCCGGCAACTACACGCAGTACAGGCAGCAGAAGCTTAAAAATCTGCAGATACAGCGCAAAGCCTACGAGCGCCAGCAGGCGGAGATTGCGCACAATAATGAGCTTATCGAGAAATTCAAGCATAAGCCGAAGAAAGCTGCCTTTGCCCGCTCGAGAAAGACCATGCTTGCCAGAATGCAGCACATTGAAAAGCCGATAGAGGATGAGGCACATATATTTACAGGTAATATAGAGCCACAGTTTCCGGGCGGTAAATGGGTTTACGAGGCGAAAGAATTAAAAATTGGCTACGACGGCAGGGCACTGCTTGAGCTGTCGCTTCGTATAAGGCGAGGTCAGAAGATTGCCGTAATCGGTGACAACGGCATAGGAAAATCAACATTTCTAAAGACTGTGGCAGGGCTTATTCCACCAATAAAGGGCACAAGCCAGCTCGGCACCAATCTGCTGGTGGGATATTTTGACCAGCAGTCGGCACTTATCGACAGCGAAAAGACGGTGAGAGACCATTTTCACGAGCTTTTTCCGGCACTTGTGGAGAAGGACTTGAGAAAGACTCTTGGCATGTATCTGTTTGGAGGAGCAAATGCCTCAAAGCGCATCAGTTCGCTCTCGGGCGGTGAAAAGTCCAGACTTGTGCTCGCAGAGCTTCTGACAGACCGTCCTAACCTTATGATACTCGATGAGCCAACCAATCACATGGATATTCCGGCGAAGGAGACACTTGAATCAGCATTTAAGGCATATACCGGCACCATGCTCTTTGTATCGCATGACAGGTATTTCATAAAGCAGGTGGCTGATGCCATACTTGTCTTTGAAAAGGACAAAGTGATGTACTATCCGTTTGGCTATGACCATTATATTTCAAGGCTTAAGGCATCAAAGGACGGCAATCTGCCAGCACTCATGCAGGCAAAGGATGCTGCGATGGTCGAGGCACTTGCGGCTGTCCCAAAGAGGGAGAGACATGAGACCAGACAGCTTTCAACAGATGAGGCGTACCTTGAGTGGAAGCTTACGCTTGCGGCAGAGCCGATGATGAAAGCTGCTGATGAAGCTAAGAAAGCTTATGAAGAGCTATGTGCAGCAGAAAGCGAGCTAAAAGCAGAGGAACTTAGAAGCTGTGATTTATCTGATTTCCGCGGGAAAATTCCATGCGGAAATAATTTGGCAGGAGAAGATAAATCTTGTGACATATATAGTGAAAAATTAAATCAAAACATAATAAATGCGGATACGGCTGAGGAAAATGTCGATAAACTGCGACAGCAATACGAAAATGCCACTGACTCATGGACAAATGAGTGTACAAAATGGTATGATATATACTTGAATGAGATGTATCTGGATAATGATTTTTAGAAAGGTGTTTTTATGTGGTTATCAAGATATTTTGTGTATTTTATTATATTTAGCTGTATGGGCTGGATATATGAGAGCATCTACTGTACCATCAGAGCAAAAAAATGGGAGAACAGAGGCTTTCTCTATGGCCCGCTCTGCCCTATTTACGGAGCCGGAGGTGTCGCAATCACTGCGATAGCAGATTTTATTTCTGCTCACACGGATGCGACATTTACCTGGTGGCAGATATTTCTGGTGGCATTTTTGGGAAGCATTGTGCTGGAATATAGCACATCGTGGGCGCTTGAGAAGCTGTTTCACGCGTACTGGTGGGATTACAGCAGTATGCCTCTCAATATAAACGGCAGAGTGTGTTTTCCTTATTCTGTAGGCTTTGGAGTGGCCGGACTTATAGTGGTATATTTCATTGCACCGTTTACGAAGCTCATCACAGGCTGGATGTCACCTATATGGTATGAGTTTTTCTCACTGCTTCTCATGGGCTTTTTAGCCGTAGACACCGCAATCACAGTGTCAGCGCTTACTGATTTCAGCAGGACCATCGTCAATCTGCAGAACAATTTCAACACCTATATGGATGAGGTTGTGGAAGAGGTCAAGGAGCGTAAGAAGGCGGCGGATGAAAGGGCAGAGGAGAGGTCACAGGAGATTGCGGAGGCTGTCGAGGAGCGCAGAAAGAGAAAAAGTATCAGAGCCAGTGCAGACCGTGTTATCGATTCAATGGGTGCTTTAAAGAAATCTGCGCTTAACAGGGCACAGGGCTTTAGAAATCCAAAGGTAGAGAACCGGTATCTCGATACCTTTACAGAGAGTCTCAAGGAGCGCTTTAAAGGAGAGCGAATAAAGAAAGTAAAGAAGGCGAAAAAAGGCTGATAAGTAACAAATAAAAATTTTAAAAAAAATTTTCAAAAAAAGCTTGCATTATCCGATTGACCGTGGTATTATAATATACGGTTCGTTGGTCAAGCGGCTAAGACGCCGCCCTCTCACGGCGGAAACACGGGTTCGATTCCCGTACGGACTGCTAAATAATAAAGCCTTCAGCACACAGTGCTGAGGGCTTTTATCTTTGTGAGCTTTTAATAGCTATAAAAAACACTGAGAATAAAAAAACTGATGCCTGCATGTAAGCATGACGCATCAGCTTTTTTTCTCAAGGTGGCTCAAATCATTACTCCTAAAGTATAATAATACTTGCACACTTCAAATCATCGCCCAGATTGTATACTTTGCCGGAATCGACACCGACAACAGTCGGGCGGAGGATATAGTACTCACTGTTTTTGACCACTCTTGCTTTTTCACCATTGCTCAGCTGTACAATTGAATCAACAGGATATAGAATCATACTGCTCATGAAAGCACGCATAACACCTATATCGAGCTGGTTTGTCATGGACATAAGCATCTCAACTGCGTCGCGCTGTGAGAAGGCATCCTTGTACGGACGCTTTGTGACAAGAGCATCATAGACATCTGCGACAGACAGGATTTTTGCAAACTGACAGATTTTTGGCGCATCAAAGCCGAGTGGGTAGCCGGTTCCGTCAATACGTTCGTGGTGCTGCAGCACTCCCATCAGTATAGAGTTGTTTAGGTCCTTTCTGTCCTTGAGCATATTGTAGCCGTACAGGGAATGTTTTTTCATGATACTAAACTCATCGTCCGTGAGCCTGCCCGGCTTATTTAGAATCTCATTGGGGATCATTGTCTTGCCAATGTCGTGCAGCAGACCGGAAACTCCTATATCGTGGATTTCATTGTCAGGCAGCTTCATCTGCTTGGCAAGAATCATCGAAATAGTAGCCACATCCACACTGTGCTTGAAGGTGTATTCATCGCTTGTTTTGAGAGAATTGATATCGACAGCTATGGCATCGTTTTTGTTGATGGCCTCCATGAGCGAGTCGGCAATCTGGTTTGTTGCCTGTGTAAGCTCCTCTGAGCTTGTGTTGTTGAAGATGTACTGGACACCGGTTGATACACGCTGTCTGACACTGTCGCTTAAGGTGACCTTGGAACGGTCGTCTGTACGCAGCTGTTTGACCATGGCAGCAGCCTTGGGAGACAGTATGGCATCAGGATCGTCAGGGTCTGCACTTCCCTCACGGATATATACTGACATAATACCGAGCTTAAGCAGCGAAGCGATGATATAATCATCGATAGCTGAGCCCTGTACCACCAGGTTACGACCGGTAGGATCCTTGATGACCTGATCAATAATCATGCCGGGTTTCAATTGTCGCGTTCTCATATATCTGCGTTTAATCATGTCCGCTCCACAACAAAATAAGTCTAATCAAAAAACAATTCGAAATGCTACGAATATTATATAGTGTTTTTGTACTAAAAACAATCATAAATTACTATTTTTTTAGTAATTTTTTGTATTAGTACTTTTTTGTAATAGAATAAAAAACCCCGGCATTTGCCGGGGCTGTTGATAGCATTGTATTTATCAAAATCAGAGGTTAGATGTGGTGACCGCCGCCACTGTGACCGCCGCCACTATGACCTCCACCGCCGCTGTGACCGCCGCTTGAGCCTGAGCTTTGCGGACTGTAGTGTCTTGTCTGGCTCATAAAGCGAGCGTGTGCATTCTGGATATCTACCTTTGTAAAGGTTGCCCCCATGAGCTCGTTGCTCTTAGCCTTGCGGCCCTTTGACAGGGATAGTGCATACACAAAGCATAAAATCATGCCGGCAGCGAGCGCGATAAAGATGCTCGAAATGTATCTGAGAGGCTGTGATATATGTCCGCCTGCGAGGACTGTGTTGACCTGGTCTATTGTTTCCATGCAGCAGGTAAAATAGTCGTAATCATGACTTGAGGTGGCATATATATAAGTGTTGTCACAGATAGAGTTACATTTTGAATTCGGGATGGTTCTCTGCGTGCTTCCCTCACAAGCCAGATAAATCTCGTTTAAATCTCTGTCTATCACGAAAATCACACCGTTTGCGCCGGTTCCGAAATAGTCCTCAAAGGTATTGACTGCATAGCTTTCTGTGCTTCCGTAAGGATGTGAGGTAGTGGTGACAACGGCTATATTGCAGTAGTCGGTTGTCTTTTTCATCTGTGAGATGAGCTTGCCCTTTACGGCATCATCAATGAAGCTGGCAGAGTCCTCAAGGATGTACTCGTAGCCGGTAGACTTGTTTGTGCCGCTTGTGTTGTAATCTACAGCTGCCTGACTCTCAGTGTCGTCACTGTATAAAACTGCATCATAAAGCGAGTCATCATAAGCACCGGTATCTGTCTCAGTGGCATATACGTTTGATGAGCTGCTCAAAACAAGGACTGTAACAAGCAAAAATAATGTAAACAATGCTGAGCATCTGCATTTTATACAATGCAAAAAAGGACTTTTAAAAATATTTCTATGCACGGTCATCACCTCCCTTATGTGTGGCAAACTGAGGCAGCTTGCGAGTTGTGAGCACATTGAATGCGCGGATGACATTGATCAGTGTGATAAGTACTGAGGCGATAATTATAAATGCTGCACCATAGTACCATGCATCGAGCACCGGCTGGAAAAGGAGCACTGCATCGCCAATAAGCATGGATACCATGCCAAAGATAAGTCCCGCAACTCCCTTGTGTCCGGGCATCCGGTCAAAGCTTGAAAAGGCTCTGATTGAAAAAATAAATGATATAATGGTCAAAATAACAAATAAAATCAGGCTGCCGTCTGCATTGCCAAAGGTGCCACCGATACCTGCAATGATTGCAAACAGAGCAGGAACAAATTGGATGACAAATATAAAAAGTATAAAATAAGCTACAAACGATGTGTTTGTCTTTTTCTTTATGGTTTTCGCGGCTTTTTTTGCAGCTTTAAGGCGTCTGTGGTTGTTGATTGCACCAAGAGCCTCCGGCTGTTCCTTTGCGATGCGGCCCTTATCCTCGGTACCGGCTTCCTTTACGGCAATCATGGTGAGCTCCTGTGAGTAACAGATATTTGCGATAATCGCAAGTACACCTACTATGGTGAGTGTCATGCCGGGTGTGAGGACTGTCAGCAGGCATAATAAAATGTATACCGGAATTGCCGCGATCAGTGAGCCAAGCAGGAATTTACCGACAGAAATAGGCAGATCTGCAACCACCTTGCCGGTCTGGCCGTTTACAGTGGCATATGCCACACGATCCTTATTGCGGTATGACAAAAACCATACCGGAAACATTGAGTAGTCTGTCTCTTTTACGGTAGTGCCAAGACTTAAAGGCGAAAGAGCGGCGGAGTCACTGTCGACTGACAAGCCGGTAAAGGCAGGCTCCTTGCTTATTTCGCTTACTGTGTTTGTGCAGGCAGCATCCATCGCATCGCTTGCGTAAACAGTTGATGGTAAATCGGCTGTATCAGCGTAAAAACCACTTAAGAATGCCGGCGTAAAGCGCTTCATATTCTTCACATCATATGGTGCAAGCTTCTCGCTTATGCTGTCATCAAAGGATGATGATGCATCATAGGACAGCCCTTTGTAGTAGGCATCAAGACTACCCTCGAGCCTGAAATGGTCTGTGATGATGTAATCTCCTGAACGGTGGGATCTTTTCGCCGGAAGTGAAATAGGAGCCTTCTGGGTGATATAGTAAGTCCAGTAAGGCATGTAGATACCTCTGAATCCATCGATAAACTTCGGATCCTTAAGCTCCTTTGGCGCGAAAATAGCCTTTTTCATGAGGCTCATGTAGGCCTGCTTACAGTCATCCTTGGTCTTTGCAAATGGTATGATATAAGCCGGCTTGTGCTCCTTTTGCATGCGGCTGTAGAGCACAGTTGATGCACCGCAGAAGCTGCAGAAGCCTGCTGCGGTATCGTCTGTGCTCAGGATTTCTCCTCCGCACTGAGGGCATGTGAAAATGGTTGCTTCGAAGTCCTTCTGGACCTCTGCGTCAGAGGTTTTGTCCTCGTACGCGTAAGGGTCGAAAAGTGAATGACAGTAATCACAGGCTAACTGGCCTGATTTGATGTCGAACTTCACATTTCCACCGCAATTTTTACATGCGAACATTTTGTTTCTCCTTTCGATTCCCTTTTACTTTTTTATCTGCTTGAATAAATAATTCCTTCCAGATTGACGGATGGAAGAGTATGAGCAGTGGAAACAGCTCGAGTCTTCCGGCAAGCATGTCAAACATCAGTACATATTTGGAAAAATTATTAAAAAAGCCAAAATTGCATGTCGGACCGACCAGAGAAAGACCCGGTCCGATATTGTTAAATGTAGCTGCGACAGCCGTGAAATTGGTAGTGAAATCATAGTTTTCCACGGAAACAAGCAGCATTGAAACAACAAAAATGACGGCGTACGTTATGAAATAAACATTTATTGACCTGATAACATCATGGTCTACAGGCTTGTGCTCAAAGGTGAGCTTTTTCACACTCTTTGGGTGAATGTAGCCGTTTAACTCCTTGACTATTGTCTTCACAGCAATGACAATACGCGATACCTTGATACCTCCGCCTGTGCTTCCGGCACATGCGCCAATGAACATCAAAAGTACAAGCAGTGTCTTTGAAAGCTCGGGCCATCTGTCGAAATCGGTGCTCGAAAAGCCGGTTGTCGTGATGATTGAGCCAACCTGAAACGCAGCCTTTGTAACTGCGTCGAACACGCCGGTACACATATGCGCGATGTTCACGCTTATGACTATAACGGAGGCTATTATAATACCGAAATAGTATCTGACCTCCTCCACCTTAAGTGCGTCACGGATGTGACCGAAGAAAAGCAGGTAGTAAGCGTTGAAATTGACACCGAAAAGTATCATAAATATGGTAACAACCCATTGTAAATATACATTGTAGCTGCAAAAGCTGTCGTTTTTGATACCGAAGCCACCGGTTCCGGCTGTGCCGAGAGAGGTACAGATGGCATCGTACAGAGGCATTTTTCCGAAAAGCAGGAAAATAATCTCTATAATCGTAAGACCAAAGTATATTATGTATAAAAGCCTTGCGGTGTGACGCATCTTCGGGACGAGCTTTCCTACAGATGGTCCCGGGCTTTCCGCGCGCATCAGGTTTATGTTGCTGCCACCTGAAAGCGGGATGATTGCAAGCAAAAATACAAGAACACCCATACCGCCGATCCAGTGAGTAAAGCAGCGCCAGAAATTCATGCAGTAGGAGAGTGTTTCTACCTCAGGCAGGATGCTTGCTCCTGTCGTGGTGAAGCCTGAGATGGTCTCAAAAAGGGCATCCGTGAAGCTTGGAATTTCTCCTGAGATGTAAAAAGGCAGACAGCCGAATATACTCATTATGATCCAGCCAAGTGCCGTGGTAGCACAGCCCTCTTTCAGGTAAAAGGTAAAATCCTTCGGCTTTCTGGCTGAAAAGATAAAACCGATGGCTATGCTTATCAGTGCAACAATCAAAAAGTAGATGCCGCTTTTCTCGCAATAAATACCGGCAACAATGCATGGCAGAAGCAGCAAAAAGCCCTCTAGCTTTAAAATATATCCAAGAAGATATCGAATTACTGAAGTGTTCATATCATTCCTCCGTTATTCCATAATATCCTGAAGCTTTGTAAAGCCGGTATGGGTTGTTATGATCATGACAGTGTCATTTTTTTGTATGCAGTCATTACCTGTAGGGATAATGATTTTGCCGTTTCGGTTGATGAAGCAGATAAGCAGATGCTTTTTGAGCTTTAAGTCGCGAAGCGGTATGTCTGTCACATTTGAGTTTTCCGATACAAAGAACTCAATTGCTTCAACTCTTGAGTCGTACATGTGATAGAGCGTCTCTATATTGCAGTTCATAGAGTTCTTCTTGGCACGCACATAGGCGATTATTGCCTCGCAGGTGATGTATTTTGGATAAAGCACACTGCCCAGATCCAGGCTGTTAATGACATCGGTAAAGGTGATGTGATTGAGCTTTGTAATAACTTTGGCATTGGAAACCTGCTTTGCATACAGTGTGAGCATGATGTTTTCCTCATCAATACCTGTCAGAGGTACGAATGACTGACAGGTTTCTATGCCCTCCTCCTTTAAGAGTGCCTGGTCGGTTCCGTCACCGTTTATGATGACAGCCTCCGGAAGCCGTATGGAAAGCTCCTCACAGCGCTCAAAGCTGTTTTCTATAATTTTGACCTTTATGCCTCGCGATATAAGCTGCTTTGCGAGATAGTAGGCTGCCTTTCCGCCGCCGATGATCAGCGTATTCTTTACGCTGTGCGTATTGACGCCGATGTGGGTGAAAAAGTCCTTTGTATGTCTGCGCTCGCCGACAAATGACAGCTTGTCGCCCTTGCGGAGCACGAAATCACCTGATGGAATAGTGACCTCATCATCCCTCTCGACAGCACCGATAAGTATGTTGGCGTGGTGCCTGGTGCCCAGATCCATGAGCTTTGTTCCGTCGAGTATGCTGCCCTCGGGAATCTCATACTTGATGAGCTGTGCCTGACCGTGGGCAAAGTTTGTCACCTCAAGGCTGGACGGCAGATAAAGAATATGCGCCATCTCGATAGCTGCCTCAAGCTCAGGATTGATAATGAGTGCAAGCCCAAGCTTGTCGCGCAGGTATTTGGCCTCCTGGCTGTATTCAGGTGTTCTGACTCTGGCGATAGCAGCGCAGTTGCCGACCTGTGTGGCGATGGTACAGCACAGCAGATTCAGCTCATCGGAGCCTGTGACTGCGATGATTAAGTCGGCATCATCAATACCGGCCTCCTGCAGTATCTTGTAGCTTGCACCGTTTCCGGCAATGCCCATTACATCGTATAGATTGGAAACCTGGGAAATCCTTTCGCTGCTTTTATCGACAATTGTTATGTCGTGACCCTCCTTGCTAAGCTGCTCGACGAGAGTACGGCCTACCTTACCGCATCCGACGATGATGATTCTCAGTCCCTGGGAGGGAACCACTTCTTTTTTGAACATTACTTCCTCCATATATAAATATAATGATATGAGGGTCAAAAGGTATTTTGCCCCTCATTTATGATTAATCAGATTACTACATGCTACGCATTCCCGTAATCTGACTCCACCTCGAAATCCGCTAATTTCCTGCGTTTCCGCAGCAAATTGCTACTTTCTCGGTGTAGTGCGGGTCACTAAGGTATACATCGAATTGCATGCAAGCATGCATCGATGATACCTTTTGACCCTTTAATCATATGATTGTGTGGTGGACAAAATTATTCTGACCACCATATATCAATGGATTATATCATAACGCATATATATTTCATAGAGAAAAAAGTCCCAAAAATAGGAGATTGTAATAAATTATAAAAAGTGTTAAAATTGGCTTAAATTCAATAAGAGATAGATTTTTGGAGCTTTAAATCATGACAGAGTTTTTAAAGGCAAACTACCATACGCACACCTATAGGTGCCAGCATGCATATGGCAGTGAGCGTGAGTATATAGAGGCAGCAATCAGAATGGGCATCACAGAGCTTGGTTTTTCGGACCATGTGCCGTGTCCCTTTAAGGATGGGTATGTGTCGGGCATCAGGATGACGATGGAGCAGGCACCGGATTACGTGTCCACCATCAGGCGGCTCGGAAAGGAATATGCATCCGACATAAGGCTATATGTTGGTTTCGAGGCAGAGTACATACCGGAGTTTTTTAAGGAGCAGAAGGCTATGTTTGACAGGCTTGGCTGTGACTATATGATAATGGGGCAGCACTTTATGAAATCAGAACAGACAGGCCCATACACAGGTACACCGACAGATGACGAAAGCCGCATACGCGAGTATGTGGATACTGTTATAGAGGGCATGAAAACAGGCATGTACAGCTATTTAGCACATCCTGATTTAATAAATTACCAGGGGCTTGATTCAGTCTATGAATGGGAGATGACGAGGCTGTGTAAGGCACTTAAAGAGCTTGATATACCGCTTGAGATAAACATACTCGGTATCAGCGCGGGAAAGCATTATCCTACAGAGCGTTTCTGGTGCATACCGCATGACATCGGCAATAAAGTAATACTTGGGCTTGATGCACACACAGTGGACAATATATGTGATGTGGCAAGCTATGAAAAGGCGCTTGATATAGTCAGAAAATATGACCTGAATCTGATTGAACGGATTGAAATATAGTTTACTAAATACAAAGAGTGAGGAATGCTATGATTATTACGGAAGAAAAATATAATGAGGAATTAACAAGATATGTTTTGCCTTTTATCAGGCTTAATTTTGAGGATGGCTACATGAAGAGTGCAGATGGCACACGCATACATTACGGCTATGTGGCGGCACCTTTACCAAAGGCTGCCATAGTCATATCTCATGGATTTACAGAGTGTATGCCGAAATATTATGAGATGATTTACTATTTCGCAAAGGCCGGATACTCTGTATATATGGTGGAGCATCGCGGGCACGGCTTTTCGGACAGAAGTGTGTCCGATATGAGCATGGTCACGGTAAACAGCTTTGATGATTATGTGAGTGACCTTGATATGTTTATCCACGAAATCGTGATGAAGCGTGAGGGGCGCAGACCTCTTTACCTGTACGGACACTCTATGGGAGGTGCGATAGCTGCTTTGTATCTTGAAAAGCACCCTGAGGTGTTTACAAAGGCAGTGCTGTCAAGTCCTATGATAGAGATGCTGTATGGCAATTTCTCACATTTTGCTGTGGAGGCCATACTGTTTGTCGCAAGTGTGCTTAACTGGAACGATAAATATCTGCCGAGCCAGACACAGTATACGGATGAGTATGATTTTGAATCGAGCTGCTGTCTGTCAAGGGCGCGCTATGACTATATATACAAGTGCAAGGTGGAGGAAGAACGCTACCGTACAAACGGCGCCACCTACAGATGGTGCAGGGCAGGGCGCAGGGCGTCCAAATATATAAAGAAGCATGCACAGGAAATTAAGATACCTGTACTATTATGTCAGGCGGGAAAGGATTATCTGGTCTCAAATGCCGCTGAGGATGAATTTATCGCGAAGCTCCCTCAGGGCATGAAGAAGGTTTATCCTGATTCAAAGCACGAGATATTTAATGCAGATGATGATACCTTGGAAAAGTTTTACTCAGATATCCTTGATTTTTGGGCTTGAACATGAAAATGAAATTCGTCAAGTGAAAAATGTGACATAAAAAATCATTTGTTTTGTTAGAAATGACATATGGATTTAAAATACAATATATAGTATAATCACAACTGTTGCGGACAAGATATTTGTACTTTAGCAGATGATAAGCATGTACAAAGCACAGCCCGCACAGAGAATAATAATAAAATATATCAATATGTAGCAGCTAAAGATAATATAAACAAATGTGAGGAGAAAGAGAATGTCAGACGAAGTATTAGACGATGTAATGATTAAGGGTTCATGTAAGGGGAAAGCAGATGCTATTGTAAATTGCCAGTGCAATATCGAGAGTGCACCGGTCAGATGCGAACAGGCGGAAAGGTGCATGTTCTATTCTTATTATAAGTGCAGCAAACAGTGGAAGAGGCTTGCATAGTCAAAATTAAGATTAAAAGCTCCGGGCTGACAATGAAGTCGGCATGGAGCTTTTTTGCGTATATAAAGAAAAAAATATTTTACACGCGGAAAACTTATGATAATATATAAATGATGGATACGTAAAACAAGATATAGTCCAGCGGTGTGATGTCAAGAGATAAATAATAAAAAAATCATATATTTTTACATCGGTCTCATAAAGATAAAAAACACCCACCCAAGCCCTGTCGACCAAGCTTAAAAAATGAGCAGGGCGTA
>NZ_CDRTEH010000009.1:0-84358 GCF_977054825.1 Agathobacter sp. | reverse complement strand
TAACAGTTCAGCAAAATCTTTTGGCTTATAATTTGTGATATTTGATGTATTCATAATAATTTACTCCTTTGAGTATATTTAAACACATTTAATCACATTTGACAATATATTCAATTACTTATTTTCTTCTCCTTCTTTGAGCTACCTTTCTCCAAAGGCTACTTATCTTCTTCCTTGCCCCTGCACTTCCATAATGCCATTGGATGCTTTGCCACATTCCTAAGCTCTTTACTATCCCCGAACACCAATTCAGGATAATAATTTCCTTCCGAAAAAGCCTTCCAGAATAATTCTTCCTCCTTTGTTGGTAACAAAATGGATGCAAGATATTCCCTTACTTCCCTTTGTGCAAATTCCAAGTTAAACCTTTCTCCCTTACGAAGCACCGGGTCCAGCGCTCTCTTAATCTGCTGAAATGAAACTTTCCCAATATTATCAAGCTCAAATTTTTCTGGCGGCTGTGCTGCTCCAATTGCACTATAGAAGACAGCACATTTCCGAAGCATCGTTTCCTCACTTTCATCGAATAGTCCAAATTTAACCATGTTATGCATGTCATATAAATCTCGTGGAACCGTTCTTGTAAGTAATGCTATCATTTTTGAAGCAAATATCTCCAATGGTGCTACAGAGAGCACGGTAAGTTTTTCCTCATTCCATAAACTGCAACACATCTGCCAGACGACATACCTTTTCCAATGTATCTCTTTGAAACCCCAGTTCTTTAGCCATTCTACCAAGAGTTAGCCTATCCCATTGCATCATAATCATCAACCCCCTTATCTATCAGTCCTTTTAGCGAAGCTGGTACATAAAGCTTCCATCTTTTATGAAATACATTATCCTGCGAGTCCTTCATCAGATAACGTTTTGCATCAGAGGAACCATTCTCACACGCCATAAAAAAATTTGCTGAAAAATGAAATTCTTCCTGCATTTCTTCAAAAAGGTATCCACATTTCTGATACAAAAAACCATTATTGCTTCTTGCCAGACATTCCAACACTTTCTGCTCATTCAGTCCCGGTATCAACATCATACAGCGTATCACTTCTTCAAGACCTGCTATCTTTTCAAAATCACGGATACTGTCTACAACAGTCTGTTCCACGGATGTCACCCATATATTTCCCTGTTGCACTACTTCCATATCTGGCTTACGCTCTACGCGACGATACATCACCCCATCATACTCAAAATCGTGAAATCGTTTGTCCGTTGCAACATAACACTCATAAAACACCTGACTTCCATAGCCATATACTTCAAATGCACTGTGATGGGTAATGCAAGCATCCGGGAACAGATTAGAACCTATCTGATAACGGGATAACACAGGCTGTTTCGTTTCCACGCTGATTACCACATAAAAATCTCTTTTCACCTTTTCTATCAGCCCTTTTTTCTGATATTCGTAGATTACCTGATTCGCTACGGTTGCTGTTCCAACAAGCTCTGTCAACTGTTCTCTTGAAAAATACCCCCTTGCAAGCAGCTTTTCATAATGCTTCATCACGCATCATCTCCTATTGTTTTAAAATTAACACAATATATTATTTATTCTTAATACTTTATGCGTTTTTCAAAATTATTTATTTTGATTTTATCACATAATATTAGAAATATCAAATACATTGTGCGTTTTTTAAAATTTCTTGCCGAAATCCTAATTGTATAGACAAGGGCATATTTTCCCATATAAACCATCATACTTTTAGCCTTCACATAGCAAACATCTGTTTTCTTATTTCACCAGCATCTCATAAGTAACCCCGTACTTCTGTGCAATCTCGCTTGCATATGATTTTCCCTCCGGAGGCGCCACTTCAATCTGATAGGAGCGCTCTGTACCCTTCATGTGCACGATCATGGAAAACGCTTTTCCCTCTGTGTGCTCTGCCTTCTCCTGTTCTTCATTCATTTCATCCACATCAAATGCCAGCTTATGCATATGTGTATTATAAATGGTCCGCATTCCCTTATGTAAAATTGCCCGGACACTGTCCTTTGCAATGTAGTAGCCCTCTTCAAACGAAGTGGTAGAAAAGGATTCATTCATCAAAAGCAGACTCCTGTCATCTGCCTCCTCATAGATTGCCTTAAAACGCTTACATTCTTCCCCAAGCCTTCCTAAATCCAATGTCTTGTCCTCATCTGCCGGGAAATGTGTGTAAATACCGGTAACAGGGGAAAATGCAAATGCCTTTCCCGGAATATATATGCCTCCCTGTGCCAACACAAACAACTGCCCAACAGCCTGTGTAATTGTGGTCTTTCCACCTCGGTTGGCACCTGTTAAGATATACACTCTCCTATCCCGGTCAAAATCCATGTCATTTTGTACAATGTTCCCGGACTCCTCTGTCTCAAAAACAGCAAGCTTTAAATTGTAGATTCCACGCGCCTGCATCATATACGGATCAGATGCATTTTCTCCCTCTTTATATACAGAAGCTTTTGCAAAGGTAAAGCCCTTTTCCTGCAATTTCTGGATGTACTCCGCCCATTTGATATAGTAGAGCAGCTCCGGAATCAAATCTGTCATGTCGGTAATGGTAATGGAAACATATTTGTTCAATACCTCCCTGACTCTTTTCACCATATGGGAAATCATATGATTGACGATTCGGTCTGTATAACGAGTCACATCCTTTGCCTGATCTCCCTCCGGAAGCTTCACAATGCCACCCCGGCTTTCTGACTGTATAACGGCTGTATCCATTACTTTTTTCATCGTAGTGTTATTCAGCGCATCTGCATTCACATCAAATGGCTGAAATTTGAAATTCTTTTTCCATATGGTATCCTCATTGATCCGATCCTTTGATGCAATATGGTCATAAAAATTGCCCAGGATTCCGGACCTGGTAAAATATTTGCTGTTTACAGATATCAGACCGATTCCGTCCGCTTCAAAGCGGTCATTTAAGTTAATGCCTACCGTAATGCTCTTAAGCTGTGAGGTGTCCATTTTCAGTTCTGAGATATCTTTTTTCAGTTCTGCAAATCCGTTGTCCGCATAGATTTTCTCCACATAGGCTTTTAACCCCAGAAAGCCTGCGGAATGAATGTCCGAAGCTGCCAGACAGGTGTGCAGTGCATCCACGCACTTGATATAATCATTAAGCTCGTCCAGCCGATGCAAAAGATCCCAGATGCAGACGCTCTCATCATATTCCCGGTTAAAGCTGCCGTACTCCCTCAAAAAGCTGATGCGCTCGAGTATTTCCATAAGGTCATCACGCATTTTTTTCTGTTGAAGGACATCCTCGAAAATATCGCAGCGGTACTGTGTCACCGCCGGATCTGCATACATACGCGCCATCACGTTTTGGATGTAGTTCTGCTCCCGCTCCTTTGCTGACAGCTTTTTGCAGATTTGATCCATTCCCAGATCATGCATAGTCACATCACTCAAGGTCCGGTATTGTGCATTTGTATCCGGGTATAATAAACTGTATTTTTTCTGGCTCATAAGCTTGTCCTCTCTTTCTTATCTAATATGCAATCTTGAACGAAATCCGTATAATTTAGCTTATCCCATTTTAACGTGGAAGATGGCGTGCGAAGCGGAGACCTTGAACCCATGGGGAGCCTGCTCTACCACGACCGGAGCCTTGCGGAAGATGGGGCGAGTGAGGTCCGGGGGACCTCATGCCACGAGCCGACCAAGCCGGCGGCGAGACCTTGAACCATGGTGTTCCTGCCCAGCGATAACCGAAGTCACGCGGAAGATGGGTTGCAAGACGTCCGGGGGACGTCTGTTCTGCAACGACCGAAGCGAAGCGGAGACCTTGGACCCATGGGGACAAGTCCCGCTTCCGCTTCTAAAATCAAAAAGGGCTAAGCCATAAGGCTTAACCCTTTTTAATTTTATAATGCGGAAGATGGGACTTGAACCCACACGATTGCAATAATCACAAGATCCTTAGTCTTGCTCGTCTGCCAGTTCCGACACTTCCGCAAATATTTGATTTTCTGTCGCTTGTCTCACGCGACTTTGATATAATATCAAATCAAATCAAATATGTCAACACTTATTTTTATTTTTGCAAATATTTTTCAGTTATCGTGCTTTTCAGCTAGTCCAGCCCATCCTTTATCCTATCCTGTATATTGACCAGACACTGTAAGAGAACAGGATTGAACTGTCCGCACTCTCCATCCAGAATCATCTGCATTGCTTTTTCATGTGAAAATGCGCTCTTGTACACACGATCGCTTGTCAGGGCATCATATACATCGGCTACAGATACCACCTGTGCTGAGATTGGTATATCGTCTCCCTTCATGCCATCCGGATATCCGTTACCATCATACCTCTCATGATGCCAGCGGCATATCTGCCAGGCTGTTTTGAGCAGCTTTTCCCCCTTGAAGGCATCCAGGTCATCGAGCATCCTTGCGCCGATCACAGTATGAGTCTTCATCACCTCAAACTCTTCATCGGTAAGCCTGCCCGGCTTATTTAAGATGGCATCGTCTATGCCGATTTTGCCGATATCGTGAAGGGCTGAAGCTGTTGCTATCAGCTCTATATCATCGCCTGTTATGTCGTACCTGTCCGTTATGCCAACCAGCTCCTTTAAAAGCATATCCGTAAGCTTATTAATATGAATAACATGGCTTCCGCTCTCGCCATTTCTGAACTCGACTATATGGCTTAAAATTGAAATCAGGATTTTATTATTGTTCTCACGCCTGTATATCTGGTCGGTCACCATGCGAATCAGCCTGCGCTGCTTGGCATAGAGCTTTATTGTATTTACCACACGCTGATAAACCACTTTTACATCAAAGGGCCTGCTTATATAATCTGACACACCCATCTCATAAGCCTTTCTCACATAGCTCTCTGAATCCTCTCCTGATATCATAATAACAGGGATATCATCAGTCCAGTGCTTCTTGTTCATGTAGTCAAGCACCCCGTATCCATCCATGACCGGCATCACCATATCAAGAAGTACAATTGATATTCCGGTACCATACTCCTTGAGCTTTTCTATACACTCGACACCATTTGCTGCCTCGAGTATTCTAAAGTCGTTTCCGAGCATTTCAGACAAAAGCTCACGATTTACTATGGAATCATCCACTATGAGCACCTGCTGTTTTATCTCGTCAAGCTCCTCCTTTGTAATATCCTCATCGTTTTCAATTATCACAATATTTTTTCGGTTTTTAGCTATATACATAAGTGAATCCGCGCGCAGCACTGCATCCGTCACAGTCTCGTCTTTACAGAGCACACCACCTATGCTGACCTTAAGCTGCAGCTTTGAATACTCAGGAATGACTGTCTTGTTTATCGCATCCTGCATATCCATCAGCTTTTTGCGAAACTCATCCTCTGTCACATCGTATATGATGATAAGGAACTCATCACCACCATAACGGATTGCCAGGTCGCTCTTTCTGATACAGCTCTTTATCGTATCAACACAAGCACACAACGCCATATCACCTGCTATATGCCCCAGTGAATCGTTGTACAGCTTAAAATCATCAACATCGAGCATAGCGACACCGGCATTTATCTTGCTGTTTTTGACATTTTCCTC
The DNA here is from genome assembly GCF_977054825.1 of Agathobacter sp. NCBI lineage: Bacteria > Bacillati > Bacillota > Clostridia > Lachnospirales > Lachnospiraceae > Agathobacter > Agathobacter sp. The sequence continues at coordinate 78,794 of NZ_CDRTEH010000009.1, read as the reverse complement.
ATAGAAACGCCTGTTGTAAACACCTGTCAGCGCATCACTGTAAAGCTTTTCCTTATAGCTTACTATCTTTGATTCAAGCTTTTTGCGGACCTCTTCATCCTTCAGTGCCCCGCCATCCATACGGTTAACAAGCTCCATTACATAGTTCTTTCCGTCTATATTGCAGTACCTTGATATGACCTGATATGAATCAGTGCCCGAAAACTCTATCTTGACACGCTGCCTTTTATCTTTTATGGTCTTAGCCGTGATACAGTTTGTGCACTGTTTATTTCTCTTCCAAAATGAATAGCATGGACACGGGTCAATAGGATCCTGATTATCGCTGTTATTCTCCATGCGTGATATGCGCTCTTCATCTATCAGACGCACTATGTCAAAAATCTGGCCATAATCGTCCATTTTTTCTTCTATCTGCTTCATTGTATAGCAGCATGTGCTTTTTTCTATATCTTCTTCGTGCATGTTACACCTTCTTCGTCAGATATATTTCTCCTCGAAGCTTTCTATGCACATCGGCTTGTCGAAGAAATATCCTTGTATGTAATCTATTCCCATCTTCTTAATTATAGCATATTGTCTGTCAGTCTCAACTCCTTCTACGCAGACATGTACTCCTATTGTATTGGCAAGCTCTGTAACCATCTTGACAAATGCATCAGAAAAATCATCCTCCCCAAGATGCTCAATGAAGCATTTATCTATTTTAATGATATCAAGCGGCATCTCCCTGATATGGTTTAAAGATGAATATCCCGTACCAAAATCATCCAGCGCAACCTTCACCCCCAGCGCCCTTATCTCACTGAGTATCCGCTTCATGCGCACCATGTCATTGATTGCCAGGCTCTCTGTCACCTCAAGACACAGATTTCCCGGGTCTATGCCCACCTCGTCAATTACAGTTTTTATTTTCTTTACTATGTCATTCTGCAGCAGCTGCACCACGGACAGATTGACATTTACCTTGTAGTCAGGATGTCCCATGTCATTCCAATACCTGCAGTGCTTTGCCGCCTCTCTTAGCACGTGCTCCCCGATTGGGTTTATAAGCCCCAGATACTCAGCAAGCGGTATAAAGTCAACCGGATTTATAAAGCCCATGGTCGCTGAATTCCATCTGACAAGAGCCTCTGCACCAGCACAGGCATCATCCCCTTTCACGCTTATAATCGGCTGAAAGTACACGGTGAACTCATCGCACTCATTCATTGTGGCTTTTCTCATGTGCTTTTCCAGGTCAAGTCGCTTCGTGCTTGTGCCATCAATACCCTCGTTGTAGAACTCTATACGGTTTTTTCCTTCTTTTTTAGCATTGAAAAGCGCTATATCAGCTCTTCTTATGACATCCTCCACAGTACTTGCATCTGTCGGGAAAAATGCCACGCCTGCACTTATCGTACAGTAATAGTCCTCTCCCTTTAAGAACCACGGTTTGACAAAGATCTGCTGTATATCATTAATGATACTCTCCAGCCTGTCAACCGAGCTGCCTGCCACTATAATTATGAACTCATCGCCACCCATCCTGTAGCAGTGATTCTCAATCCCCTTCACCTGCATCAGGCTGTGTGATATGGCTTTTAAAAGCACATCTCCGTACTGATGTCCAAGCCCGTCATTTATGTGCTTGAAATCATCCAGATCTATATAAATCATCGCACCTCTGGTGTCGTTTTTCACTGAATCATCTATAAACTTAGCCAGATCCTGCTCACATCTCATCCTGTTATACAGTCCTGTCAGGAAATCATTATTGGCCTGATTCTCAATGCGCTGCTGATAACGCTTCTTCTGCGTGATATCGTACAGTGTAACGAGCTGCACCTTGCGCCCATCCACCCACACTATGCCCGTGCGATGAATATCAAACCACTTATCCTCCTCCGTCACATATACCTCTGTAAAGCTCCGGCTATCTGCGGTATGGGAAAAAATATATTTTTCCAACTTATTCTGCTCGATAATATTTGAAAGCAGCTGCTTACAGTAATTATTCATGTAAAGTATCTCTGACTTTGACATATCGACCACGTAGATACCGCAGCCTGAGTTCTCCAGTATCGCTTCAAGCGAAGCATAGGAGCCTGCAAGCGAGTTGGTTGTTATCTTTTTTGTGAGGACACTTTGAATAACGCGCTTCGTATCATTTAAAAACTTCACATCATATTTTCCCCAGCTTCTGCCATCCGCCTCATCAAAAAAGCATACATACATCTGTGTCCTGTTGTCTATATTTACCGGCTGGAATATGGCAGCCTTCATAGCATGCTTCTCCATGAAAAGCCGGAATTTCTCCGGCATCACAGAATCTGATGCTATGATATAAGGCTTTCCTGTGAAAAAAGGCACCTCAGTGATTGATATCGTGTCAAACGGCTTTCTGCCATAGCTTACAATTACATCCAGATGCATGCCGTCCACATTTTTGCGGATGATAAAAGCACCGGTAAGCTTTATGGTAGTAACCGCACTCTCCAGCGCTTTTTGCGCCATATCAGTAAAGCTTCCATCCATCTCAAGCAGCTTTATGACAGAATTGATAGACTCAAGCATATGAAACTGTCTCTTGATTTCCTCATCCGACTTCCTGATAAGCGAAAGTGCCTCATTCGCAGCACTCTCATCTCTCATTGTAATCAAAAGCTGTCTTGTCACAGTCTCCAGAAACTCAATTGTCCTGTCAAAGCGTGCCTCACCGGTGGTGAGTATGCCATCAGGAATCAAAGCCCTCTCATCATCAGACAGCTTCTCATCAATTACTGCAGCTATAATCCAATATATATCAGGTGTATTGTCCACTCTTACAATCAGACCATACAGCCTGAGATAGTCCTTATCGAGCGGTTCATCTATGAGATTCTCAACCCTGCAGTCAGACAGTCTCAAAAGAAGGTTTTCGTATTTGTCTTCACCAATAAGGGCAAGCATACTTTTCCACTCTGCCTTACAGTGACACGCTTCTGTCATGACCCCATCCTTTTTTGTCAGACACAATAAATATATTCCGTTAGCCAGGCAGAAATAATCCTGTATTTTTTGAAAAATCTTGGAATCCGACATATTTTCCTCCTAAAAACTCATACAAATCAATCCTCATATCTGATAACAAACAGATAAAAGCCCTTCTTATCGAGAATACATGTCTCCTGAAGCAGACGGTATTCAACGCGAAGCCTGATTTGTTTCTTTACAAACCCAATCTCATTTGAATACATAACAATAATGCCGCCGGATACCAGATGCTCCGTGGCCTTGTCAAAAAACCTCTCGTAAAAAAGCTCCATCTCATCCTTGGTCTGTCGGTTACGAACCGGCATATCCGTAATCAGCTCATCAAATTTGTAGTCATGCCTAAAATCAAAGAAATCCCTGTGTATAAAATTAATTCTTGTTTTAGCAAGTCCTGCATTCTCTCTGCCCATAGTGATTGCATCACCATAGGTATCTGTAGCATATATCTCGCGTGCCGGGACTAGGTGTGTGCGCTCTATGAGCAGTGTACCTACTCCGCAGAACGGATCCATGATCTGTGCTTCTTCCTTAAGATACGGCTTTGCAAGTGAAACAATAAGTGCCGCTTGTGACGGATGCATCGACGTAGGAAGCGCATTCCTTCTGTATGCAAATCTATTATCCTGTATAGAACATAACCTCATGCAGGCGAAAAAATCGTCATTTTTTGTCTGTATGAGCTTAATCACCACCTCATAATCATTAGGCGAATTAATCATCCTGCCGGCTGAGAGCATATCAATAGCTTTCGCAAGCCTGCTCTGATAGGCCGCATCTGCCGTACTCTCAATACGATAGTAAAACGGACCACCCTCACGGTGCATACGTCTTAATATATCATACATATCTGACTCTGTAAGAATTCCAGCCGCTTCCTGCGCATCCTTTGGCAAAAGCGATGCTGCATGTATGGTGAAGTACATTCTTCTGAATGTGCGCACCTGCATGATAAGAGGTATATTGTCAGTCTTTACAAGCACTCCAAGCGGATGCAGCTTTGTATCCTTAACAGGTATCTGACGTCGTACCACCTCTCTGTGGAGGCGGTTTGTCATAAGAAGCAGCTCCGCCTTCACTCCCTCAAGCACCGGTGTATGGTGCTTTATTCCATTATATTTAATCAGGATTTTATTTATTTCGTTAAATTCTTCCTCAATATGCTTTCTATTTTCAGCTGTGACTGTCATATGCTCAAGCTCTCCTGCCCGCTCCATAAGCTGTGGTATAAGCTCTTTGCAGTCCAGCTGTGACAGTGCCGCCAGATATGAGCCCTTCACAAATCGCATCTGCTCAGCCTCATATGCTTTAAAAACCTCATCAGAAAGCTGTGACATATGAAGATCTCCTATCAGAAGTGCAGCGTTCTTTCTGGTTTTTGCATCCTCTTCTCCCATAAACGATACAAGCAGCTCTTCTTCTCCGGCAAGCAGCTTCAGTGCCTCTGCCAATGCATTTTCATCTTTAATTTCCTGTCTGAGGCTGCTCAGATTCTGACGCACATTCTCTTTTTTCAACAGATTTCCGATAATTTCCTTCATTTTTAAATCATCCTTTAATTTATTATATATTGTCAGGTTTGGCTTGCTTCTTCCTTTGGCACACCATTTTCTTTGATATAGGTATCCAGATCCTTGTGAAACTGCTCCCACGCATCCTCATGCTCCACGAAGTAGAGCGGACACTTCTTGCCTGTCACATCGTAATGTCTTATTACATCATCCGCATTCAGATCATACCGTCCCATAAGCCATGTGGTAAGCTCTATAAGCGACTGATATGTGCTATCGTTGAACTTTCCTGTCTCATCCTCTATACAGCACTCTATTGATATAGTGTCACTGTTTCTGTTATTAGATGCATACGATATCTCATTGCACGGTATGCACTGCACTATCTCACCCTCCAAGCCTATCACAAAGTGTGAGCTTGCCTTGGTCTTTTTGGTCTCTGCAAGTCCATTGAAATAGTCTCTGTTTTGTCTGGCTGATGTACCCGGATTTGCTGTATAATGAACAACTATGCCGTTTACCTTCTCAAGTGCCTTCTGTGGTCTGGAATACGGATTGGGTGTCAGCAGCTGCACATCAAGCTTTGGCTGTATAGGATTGTAAAGAGTAGTCGTAACCTCTGCCTTTACCTCTTCCTGCTTTGCCTTTCTGCCTCTTAGCGCTCCCACTATGATTATCGTTGCAATTATAAGTATTATCATGCCTATCACAACGGCATTGGTAATAAGCTGCTTCCTTCGAACCTGTGCGCGGTGTCTTTTTCTATATGCTTCGCGCTTTCTCTGTCTTATCTTTTCGTACTCGTCCATTTAATTATCCCCGGTTATTTCTTTTGTATGCTTTTATGTAACTATTCCAAGCTTTTATAAACATTTGCATATATACGAGATTATTTTAGCACAAATTGTATTGTTATGCCACATAAAATAATATGTAATATAATACAAAAGCACCAGATATTACGATGTAACATAATACCCGGTGCTTTATTATAAATGTATGTTCTTAATTACACTTAATTAATCACATTTAATCTCGTGAACCCATCCATCCGGTCCGTCAATATGACCCATCTGGATTCCTGTAAGTGTGTCACGAAGCTTCTTTGTAACAGGTCCCATTTCGTCCATGCCGCTTGGGAAGCAGATTTCCTTGCCGTGGTCTACAATCTTTCCTACAGGAGAGATTACTGCTGCTGTTCCACAGAGTCCACACTCAGCAAAATCCTTTACCTCATCAAAGAGTACCTCTCTGTGCTCAACCTTGAGTCCTAAGTACTTCTCTGCAACTACCATCAGTGAACGGCGTGTGATTGATGGGAGAATACTGTCTGACTTAGGTGTAACAAATGTGCCATCCTTTGTGATGAAGATGAAGTTTGCTCCACCTGTCTCCTCTACCTTTGTACGTGTTGCAGGATCGAGGTACATATTCTCTGCAAAGCCCTGTTCATGTGCATCTACAATGGCATGGAGGCTCATTGCATAGTTGAGTCCTGCCTTGATATGACCTGTTCCGTGAGGTGCTGCTCTATCAAAGTCTGACACACGGATCGTGATTGGCTTTGCGCCGCCCTTGAAGTATGGTCCAACAGGTGTTACAAGGATTCTGAACTGATACTCGTCAGCAGGCTTTACACCGATTACTGCGTTTGTTCCCATAATGTATGGTCTGATATAGAGTGTAGCGCCTGAGCCGTATGGTGGAACCCATGCTGCATTTGCTCTTACTACTTCCTCAACTGCCTTTACAAATCTATCCTCCGGGAATACAGGCATCTCAAGTCTCTCACATGAATCCTTAAGACGCTGTGCGTTTAAGTCAGGTCTGAAGCAGACAATTCTGCCATCCTCTGTTGTATAAGCCTTAAGACCCTCGAAGCATGTCTGTGCATACTGGAATACTCCCGCACACTCATTAAGTGTCACTGTATGATCCTTTGTGAGCTGTCCATCGTCCCACTTTCCATCTTTATAATTAGAAACATAGCTGTAATCTGTTTCCTGGTAGCCAAAACTAAGGTTTGACCAATCGATATCCTTCTTTTCCATCTTTATATCCTCCGTTTCTTTACGGATCCGATATAACCTAGCGTTATCATATATCGGGTCTACTATCATTTATGCTCATTCTAGTACAATAGTAAAAAAATGTCTAGTACTATTTTTTTATAATAACCATAACCTAAGTTTCTACATAGATTTATTTATTATTATAAGATAAGACCTGACTTTTTCTTACTTTTTTCAATTGCTGTATTGAGCCTTCCAAACGGACGTCCGAGCAGCAGGCCAATCACCAGTGATATAGCTATAAATATAAGAAGAATCGCAAGGTCATTACCGTAATCAAAGCGGTACATACCGCCAACGCACTCTCTTAGGGCATTCATGGCATAGTTAAACGGCATGAACTTGTACAGCGCTCTGTACACCTGTGGCAGCACCTCGACCGGGAATGTGCCGCCTGCACCTGCCACCTGGATGACCATGATGACTACTGCTACAGCCTGTCCCACATTGCCCCAGGCCGCCGTGAGTGAGTACATGAGAAGCGTGAATACAAGGCTTGTCAGCGCGCTTGCACACCAGAAAAGGAACGGATGCCTGCACTGTATGCCAACGAAGAACAAATCACCGAGCACTGTCACAAGAGTCTGTATCTGTCCTATCACGAAAAATGTGATATATCTGCCGAAAAACTTATGTACACTGTTTACTTTGCCAAGCGATTTTATATCATCGGTGTCCTTTACCTTTGTTTTCACAAGTGCAACCGTTATCAGACCTCCCACCCACAGAGCCAGCACTGTGTAAAACGGTGCCATGGCTGAGCCGTATGTGGATATCTCATATATCTTCTGCTCATCCATTGACAGCGGTGAGGTCACAAACTGCGCAATCAGTGTCGGGTCTGTCTGAAGAAGCTTTACAATCTCATTAAACTGCTCATCGTTTGATAAATTATCAAATCCTGATATAACATTCTGTAAACCATCTCTGATCTGCTGCACATACTGTCTGGTATTTACGATATCTGCATTTCCGGATTTAAGCACTGATGAATAATCATCGAGCGCTTTTTGTATATCCGGGAAGCTGTCATCCAATGAGCCAAGCATGGACTGTGTCTCAATAAGTGCATATTCTATATCATACACTGCTCCTGTGAGATTCGGCGATACACTGTGGTCAAATGTATTTTTAAGTGTGTCTATTGCAGACTTTGCACCTGACACATCGGCCTTTATTGACTCCTTAAGAAGCTTCAGCTTATCTGCTGTCAATTCAGTATCGGACTTAAGGTCTTTTATCTGTGTTTTAATGCTTTGGATATTATTCCTGACAGCCTCTATCTGCGAGCTATCCACTCCCTTTAAGCCCTCAATGGCTGAAAGCGTATTCTCTGCAAGCTGCTCTACCGTATCAAAGCCGGCCACCGAAACAGAGATATCAGAAATATCGGCATCAGCTATTCCCGATGCATTTAAAAGCTGTATGGAGTTTTCCAACACATCGAGCTGGCTGTTTATGTTTGATAAGCTTATATCAACCATCTGTGTGATGGTCTGTGCAGTCTGCGCTCCCGAGAGCACAGACGACTGCATGCCGCTTACCGATGACTGTCCGCCGTCAATAAGCCCCTGCACACTCGGAAGCAGTGACTGTGTCGAGCCTATCAGACTGTCTGCTGAATCCGTGAGCATGGCAAAGGTATCGAGCATACCTGCATATGTGGAAAGAGTCGTATCCATATCCTTTAGCTTGTCAACAACTGTCCCGGCCAGGTTGTCGCCTGATTTGCCGTCTCCCACTATGAGCTCTCCGGACTTTGACGCTATCTCTGTAATCGTGCTTACCATTGAAGAGTTTACAGACTGCTGCACCGTGGTCTTGACCTTTGAGGTTATCTTTGTTGCTATGGCATTTTTTTTGCTGTTTTCATAGTACTCTATCTGTGGATTGACCGGCTCACCGCTTAAGAAGCTGAGCATATCAGCAGAAAAATCCTTTGGCACTATAAAGGCAGCATAGCACCTTCCGCTGTAAACATCCTCCAGCGCATCTTTACTGCTATCAGTGAAAATCCATCCGATTACATCATTTTCCTTAAGACCGTTTATGACACTGTCACCCATGCAAAGCTTTAAATCACCAATGCTCATGCCCTCATCCTCAGAATATACTGCTATGTGCATCTGTGATGTAGCTTCCTCTCCGTAAGGATCCCAGTTGGACATAATATTAAACCACGCATACAAAGCCGGGATGATACAGAGCCCCATAATAATGACTATGGCAACCACATTTGTGGATATGCGTTTCAGGTCAGCCAGATATATTTGAAATATTTTTTTCATTGCTCGGCATCCTCCCCTGTACTTTGCTGCATCGTATCAAATCTCTGCTCCACTCTTTCGGCTATTTCCTGCACCCTGTCATCCATCTGCACGACAGGACTCACTCTCATGTTCTGCGCATCACCGCCGCTTATCTCATTCATCTTCTCCTGCAGCTTATAGTCCACATACTCGACTCCTATTAAATACACCGCAATAGCAAACAGACTCACTATCCACAGCACAAGAAAAATGATTTTGGAGCTGTCCGGCACAATCATCAGCAGAACAAGGAAAAAGAGAGGAATGATATATATACACCTCAGTCCTATTTTTATCCGCTTTTGATTCTGCTCGTGGATGGTCTTTTCATATCCGACCAGCTTATCGTACATCTCGCGCAGTCTCTTATCATCGGAAAGCGGCTGCTCATTTACATTATTACTCATATTGTCTTTGTTAACTTTAATATCTTTATTATTTTTACATGTATCCTGCATACTTTCCTTCCCGCTTTACAGCTTACAGCACATCAGAAGCACCATATTTATATGCCAATTATCGATTTATTAATTGTACATTTAACTATAGCAGCTCGGTATCCTCCATACGCTTCTCTATAAAGTGATTGAGCCTGATAAACGGCTTTCGTATCACAAGCCCTATCACCAGCGAAGCTGCACAGAAAAGTAAAAGCGTGATATAACATTTGCCGAGTGTATTCTCGTACATACCTCCTATGCATTCCCTCATCGCATTTATTGCATATGGGAATGGGAAGAAAATATACACGGCCCTGAAAAATGACGGCAGAGCCTCTATCGGATATGTGCCACCGCTTCCTGCAATCTGAAGCACCATGACAACTACCGCCAGTGCCTTTCCTATATCGCCAAAGGATATGGTCAGAGAATATATGAGCAGCGAAAATGTAAGGCTTGTCACTGCTCCTGTCACAATAAATGATACCGGATGCACACACTGTATTTTAAGCAGATATAAATCACCGAGCACAATGATAAATGCCTGTATCTGAGACAGTAAAAAGAATGTCAGGTATCTGCCAAAATAAAGCTGTGAAGGCTTTAGTTCCCCAAGCCCCTTAGCATCTGCGTGAACCTTTACCAGTGAAACAAGTATAGTCATGCCTACCCATATGGCAAGTGTCGTGTAAAAAGGTGCTACTCCTGAGCCATAATTTGCTATCTCATATATGTAATTATCGGATACCTGCACCGGCTCTGAAAAGAAGCTGCCAAGCGTTTCGGGATTACCCGAAAGCAGATTCACTATGATATCAGCCTTTTCATCCTCAGAGGCTGCTTCAAGCCTATCCAGTGTCTCATTTATCTTGTCTGATGCTGATTCTATAATACTCTTAAGCTGTGTCATGCTCATATTGAGTGTATCAAGCGTGCTGTCCACTCCGTCAAATACCTGCGCCATAGAGCCTGATGTCTGACTCAGATTGCCAAGTGTGGTCTGCATCGAATCAAGTACAGACGACATACTGCCTATCATGCCGTCCACCTGTGGCACTATCTGTGAGGTATATGTAGCATTAAGCGATGACGCAGTCGTTGAAAGAGCTGACATAACACTCTTAAGTGTTTCCTCAGAATTCTGTGTCTTTCCCGATAAATCCACAGACTGTGTGCTTTCTATCATGCTCTTTGTCTGTTCCTTGACAAGCTCTATATTGGAAATAAGTGTGCCGATATGGGTATCGTCCGTATCCGGCTTTATTTTGTTGATCTTATCCTCAAGAGTGTCAATATTACCTTTCAAAGCATCCGCTGACTGTTTAATATTCTTTACATCGCTTTGCAGTGTATTTACATCCTGTGACAGATTTGCATCTGTAATCTGCTTTGATATATCATCAATCGAGCCCTTCACATTTGCTAATGCCGATGTGATATCAGCGCTAAAGCTGTCAAACGACTGTCTGGTGGACTGCAGATCATTTTTGCTTTCTTCAAGCCTGTCTGTGCCCTTTGCAAGCTTATCCTGCCCGTCCTTCAGTGCTTCGCCTGTCTCTTTAGATACCTGTGACAATGCCTTATTTCCGTCAATAAACGTATCTATCATGGCATCGTACTGTGTAAGACTCTCAGATACCGCTTCAAGCTTACCTGTCATCTGCCCCACAGCATCCTTTTCCTTCATGTCATCAGATATTACGTTTGTCTCCTTAAACACCTGCTCTGCAAGCACCTTTAAAAACTGCTTATTAATGCTTGATTTAACAGCACTTGCTGCGCTGTCCGTTATCTTTGTCGCAACAGCGTTTTTCTTGTCATTGAGATAGTAGGTAATCTTTGGATTTTCAATATTGTCAGCTACACCATGATACATGCTGTAGGTAAACTGCTCATCTATGACAAGCGCAGAATAATATCTGCCGGACTTCACACCCTCAATAGCCTTTTCCTCAGACTTGACAAATTTCCAGCCTATAGTATCCTTTTGCTTTAATGACTCTACCACACCATCGCCCATGTTGACAGTTTCGCTGTCATTCTTCGTCCATCCCTTATCAAGATTGACTACCGCAATTGCGATATTACCTGTGTTGCCATACGGGTCCCAGTTGGCATAGATATTAAACCATGCATACAGCGCCGGCAGCACGCACAGTCCTATAACTATAATGAGTACAAGCACATTGCGGAATATACCGCACATATCTCTTTTAAAAATTTTTAAAATATCAGCCATAAATCATCCTCTTATATCCGGTATTTATATCCGCTGTTGTTTTAGCTCCCCAATAAAATACAATGAGCCAAATGCAACATTTTTTGTATCGCTTTTCAGGTGCTTTTCTATCTCATCAACTCCTGAAAGCTCTGTTGCCTTAACTCCCTCTTTTCTGATAAACTCAGCAAGGTTTGATGCCTGCAGTGCCCTGTCAGAATCCGGTGTCACTGTATAAAACTTCTCTGCAAGCGGCAAAATCTCACGTATCATCACATCATAGTCCTTATCCGCCATGACTCCCATGAAAAAACAAAATTTCTCATCCGGATACATATGCATGAGGCTTTCTTTGAGTGCATCAACTCCATTGCTGTTGTGTGCTCCGTCCACTAACAGAAACGGCTCCTTTGAGACTATCTCCATGCGCCCAGGCCACACAGCCTCTTCAAGAGCACTCTTTATCCTGTCATTTAAGTCTGCTTCCTTCGCCGGCAAGCCTGTCCTATCATTTTGAGTTTCATACTCCGGCCCACTATAGCGTTTTCCGAGCACATACCGCGCCGCAAGCTCTGCCGCTGCTGCATTCTCCCACTGGAATGTACCGTAAAGCCTCAGTGCATAGCCGCTGCAGCGCGCTATATCACTTTGCTCCACAGTTATTATCCTTGCATGCTTTTTTTGCGCTTCCTGCTCGATTACCTGCATGGCACGTTTATCCTGCTGTTCCACCACCACTGTGCCGTTTTCCTTTATGATACCGGCCTTTTCAGCCGCTATATCCGCTATATCACTGCCAAGGATAGCCATATGGTCGTAGCCTATCTTTGTAATAACAGCACATTGCGGTGTGCCGATTGCATTCGTTGAGTCGAGCCTGCCGCCAAGCCCGGTCTCGATGACCATATAATCGCACTGCTGCTCCTCAAAGTACAAAAGAGCCATAGTAAGGCAGTAGTCAAACATCGTAAGCCCTATGCCAAAATCTATATCAAGCAGATAGTTTCCAAGCCTTGTGACATCCTCCTTAGGTATCATACGCCCGTCAACAGTGATGCGCTCCTCAAAATCCACCAGATGCGGTGATACAAACGTGCCTACTCTTATATGCTCTTTTTTTAGTATACTAGAAAGAAAAGCGCATACTGACCCCTTTCCATTGGTACCTGCCACATGGATATACGGTATTATGCGCTTTTGCTTTCCTTTTTCTTGCAGCACCCTTATGACCTGTGCTGTCACTACCACTCCGGGCTCATTGCCGAAACGGCGTGTATTTTCTATTTTGTTTAAAACCTGTGTATAATCTAAATTTCCCATGCCATCATTATAATATATCCGGCCGGTAAAATAAAGACCATATCGTTATACTGCTATAATAATGCCTCCGTCATTTGCATACATACTTGAGATACCGGCAGTATCCACAATGACAATCTTTTTAAATCCGGCAAGCTTCTCAAGACATTCCTTCACATACTGCGCACGCTCCGGACAGTTGCAGTGTGAAATTGCAAGAATCCTGTGCTCACAGTCCTTTGTGGCAGCCACAACATCCTCCACCATCTTGGCAAGTGCCCTCTTCATGCCGCGGGCCTGACCAAGCTGCTGGATTGAACCCTCATCGGTTGAGCCCATGACAGGCTTTATATTTAAAGTGCTGGCTACAAAAGCCTTCAGGTTGCTAAGACGGCCTGCCTTTCTTAAGGTATCAAGTGTCTCAAGCACAAAGAAGGTATTCATGGAAGAAATATACTCCTCAGTCTGCTTTACAACCTCATCAAATGAAAGTCCACTCTCCTCGAGCTCCTGCACCTTCATGCCGATAAGCGTCTCGCCGATAGATGCTGAGCGTGAATTGAACACATATATTTGCTTGCCCGAGTCCTCATGCTCCTCATTGTACAGATTGACTGCTAAAACAGCGCTGTTGTATGAGCCGCTGAGCTTGCCTGAAAGTGTGATAACATAGACATGGTCTGCCTCTCCCTCAAATGCCTGCATATACTCCTCCGGAGAAGGGCATGACGACTTTGGTCCCTTTACACTCTCCTTGACTCTTCTAAGGAAATCATGCTGGTCAAAGCTCTCATCATCACGGATCCTGTATCCGTCAACATCAAGCTCAAGTGCTACATTGCAAAAATGTCCATCCTTCTTAAGGCTGTCTGTGAGCTCACCACAGCTATCTATTATAATCTTATACATATCGGTTCCTCCTGCATTATATGATAATAAGAGTTTAAATTACTTTTTTAAAAGTTATTTCATTCCGTAACAAGTAGTTTTCATTACTACGTCATATTAACACGAAAACTAAACTTATGCAAGAGGTTTCTGTATATATTTCCATATAACCTATTACAATTGTTACCCGAAAAATGCGGTCACACAGTCGCTTAAGGCTTTCATATCGCGTGCTCCCATCAGCTCACAGGCTGAGTGCATGGCAAGAATAGGTATACCTATATCCACCGTCTTTACCGGCAGCAGTGTGCCTGCAATCGAGCCGAGTGTGCTGCCTCCACGGCTGTCCGAGCGGTTCACAAAGCGCTGGTACGGTATGCCCTTTTCATCACACAGCTGGCAGAGAATAGCAATAGCCTGTGCATCCGTAGCATACGACTGCGAGCACGCCTGCTTGATACAAAAGCCTTTTCCCATGACCGGCTTATTTGTGATATCCATCTTTTCCTTTTTATTAGGATGAAGCGCATGCGCCACATCGACAGACAAAAGCATGGCATCATAGATACTCTCATCTATCTCATTTTCTGTAAGATCCATATTTCTTAAAATGCGTCTGAGCATATCGTGAAGCATTATAGAGGCTGCGCCCTGCTTACTGCTGCTTCCAATCTCCTCATGATCAAAAAGTGCTATGATATTTATTCCATCAGCTCTGTTTCCATCCTCTATCGCATCAAGAAGTGCCCTGCAGGATGACTGGTTGTCGATTCTAGGCGATGAAATCATAGTATCATTCACACCGACAAATGTAGGCTCATCCATGCAAAATGTATTGAGCTCAAAGTCTATGATATCGCTCTTTTCCACAGACAGCTCGTTTGCCAGAAAGCTAAGGAAATAATCTGTGGTCTTTTCATCCTCAGGTATTGAATCAAGCACCGGCATCAGATCCACCTGATTATTTATCTCAACTCCCTTATTCACATCCCTGTTCATATGAATGGCAAGATTTGGAATAATCATGACAGGCTTTTTGGACCTGTAAAGCACCATACGTGGGTTAAACACATCATCACTCTTTACAGCCACGCGTCCTGCCACTCCGAGAGGTCTGTCAAACCATGTGTTTAAAATCGGTCCTCCATACACCTCTACATTGACCTGTGCATATGAATTTGTCATAAAATCCGGATTTGGCTTTATGCGAAGATATGGGTAGTCTGTGTGAGCTGCCGCTATCCGCACCATATCCTTTTTGTTGTAGCTGCTTCCTACAGTAAATGCAAACATGGTTGTATCATGGTGATTTAAGACATATCTGCCACCACGCACAAGCCTCCAGCCTCCTGTATAATCTATCTCCTCAAATCCGTTTTCCAAAAGCTCCTGCTTTGCAGCCCTCACGCACTCGCATGGCGAAACTGCTGCTTTAAGTAAATTAAATAATTTTTCCTGTTTCATGGATTGCCTCCTGTTTTCATTGCATAACGCATTTATTCTACCACGGACTTAACAATTATTCCAGTTTGACAGGCTTTATTTTTGTGGCATAATCTGCGAATCTGATGTATGATGTAGTAATAGTAACTATTCAAAAACCATTGAGGGCAATCATTCGCTGTCACATACAATGCGGGAAATGAGGAGAAATTATGATATCAATCGAACTGACAGACACAAAGGATTTTATGAACAAGCTGCTTCGCACGGAAATATTCGACAACTTCCTGCTCCAGGAGGCAGTCATCACAAAGGCCGCCTCATACGTCATAGACGGTCACCTGCAAAAGGGCTTTTACAGCTCCACAGAGCTTGAGGAAAACGGCATAGCAGGCTATGACATGCTCCCTTTTAAGATGCTTCGCACAAACTGCTTCGACCTGATAAAGGGCAGACAGACGCCGTCGTCATTCAAGTTTGTCTTTCTGCTTTCACCTGAAAATATGGAGCACACCTTAAGCAGTCTGCACTCGGCCTTCACTGTATCCGATATCAGTGGTTTTTTCATAAATATCAGGTATCAAAGCCAGCTTTTAACTCTCACAACCGGGATATCCTACAATATTTTTTCAGCGGATAAGACCTTAGATAGTGAATGGGATAGGCTTGTAATGAAATTTTTAGCAAATAATGACATAAACTTTAAAGAACTTTGACTTTATTGCTTTACATCTTAAACCTGTTATGCTATTCTAACGTTAGTTGCGTAAGCAGCATTATTATTATTTGGAGGTACTTTCGATGAGCAAAGGTACAGTAAAATGGTTCAACAACCAAAAGGGTTACGGATTCATCACAGCCGAGGACGGAAAGGATGTATTCGTACATTTCTCAGGACTTAATATGGAGGGCTTCAAAACTCTCGAGGAAGGTGCAGCAGTAGAGTTCGATATCACTGATGGCGCTAAAGGTCCACAGGCAGTTAACGTTGAGGTAGTTAAATAATTTGACTACTCTGTCAATCTAGTTTCTATGTACCTTTTTCTTTATTATATATTTAGGTAAAATAACAGTTACAAAAATGTTAATTGGGGAATAAGATATAAGAATCATGATTAAAAAAGAAGAGTTCATTTCGAACTCTTCTTTTTTGTGCTTTTTTATTGTTTTTTGTGCTTTTAGTTGTTTATGCGATGATGAGACATTGGTGAGCTTGTGGTAAGCGGTAAAAATGTATAGCCATTCGCCTGTCCCCACTGGATGATCTGCTCGACCGCATTGACACTGAAATCCTTTATGTCGTGCTGCAATACAACTGATACGTTGTGGCTCTGCACTCCTGAGATAACATTCTGTACCACCTGATCTGTGCTGATTGGCTTGTTGTTTGCATCTCCGCTCGATACATTCCAGTCACAGTATAAAAGGCCTCTTGCTGTCACATCATTGACGAGCTGTGTCATAATGCCCGGACAGTAATCCTTGCTCACAGTATTTGATGAGCCTCCCGGGAATCTGATGATTGACGCATCATTTCCTGTCTGTGCCTTTATGATACTGTTCATCTGCTCAAGGTCATCAAAGAATGCCTGCTCACTTGTATATATCTGGTTGTATTTGTGGCTGGCAGAGTGGATAGCCACTGTATGTCCTCTCTTTGCCTCCTCTGCTATCAGATTCTGATAGTCAGGATGCGTATTTGTAACAAAGAAGGTAGCCTTTACATTGTATTTATCAAGCACATCCAAAAGTCCCTGTGTATACTTTCCCGGACCATCGTCAAAGGTCAGATAAATGATCTTGTTGCCAGGATTTACTGTGTCTGCTGCTGCAGCCGGGTCATACACACTGACCACTCTTGTAGCTGTAGCCTTATTGCCTGATGAATCTGAGACCTCATAGGTCACAGTGTACTTTCCTGCCTTATCCTTATCTACCTTATCTCCTGATACCTTGACACTGTCTGTGATGTCTCCGTCACAGTTGTCAGTTGCCGTGTATCCCGGATCACTGTACTTATCACCCTTTTTAACTGACATAAAATCATCACCTGAAAGCTTTATCTGCGGTGCTGTGGTATCTGTGACATGCACAGTCCTTTTGACCTCGCTCTCATTCTTTGACGAGTCTGCGACACTGTACTTTATCTCATAGTCTCCCGGCTTTGATGTATCGACAGCTCCTGTGACAGATACCTTGTCTGTCAGATCCCCATCATAATTGTCTGTTGCCGTATATCCCGGGTCACTGAACTCGCTGCCTGCCTCTACAGTCATCTCTGCATCGCCATTTAATGCAATTTCCGGAGCCTTCTTATCCCTCACCTCAACCTTGATGGTCTGTGTCGCTGTTTTTTTACCGTATTGAGCAGTTACCTTCATCTCGTATGAACCAGTCTTTGTCGCATCGACATTACTGTCTATAGTGCATTTTATCTCTTTTCCCTTTCGGTTTATGAGCCTGCCTCTGACATACGCCTTAATTTTGGGCTCCTCAAACTTTTTGCCATACTCAACAGTGATACCGTTTTTAAACTTACTGCTGAACTCAATGTGTGAATCAAAGCATGTGATATATACTATAAACGCCACCACCAGAACTATTGCAGCCGCAAGTATGCCGATAATCATCTTTTTATTTTTGTCCATTTTTCTAATCCTCTTTAGCATTTTATAATTATTCTCTCTATATTATTACTCAAACCTGATAATATTATTTCAGGCAGTATCTATTATAGCGTTAAACAATCTTTTTTGCTACTGCAAATTCCTTGAGAATTTCTTAATGTTAGCTTCATATATTTCAGTTGTATTACAATTGTTTCTTTATCCCGAAAACCCGTGATAGAGTCGTAATATGTACTTAATTTATTTAATATCTTTGTTACTATTAAGCTTTCAATATGACTAACCACATAGCTTTTTTCAGATATTCGCATACACAAAAATCCCCCGAACAAGTCGGGGGATTTTGAAAGCTTATGTAACTATTCAAGCCACGCTTTGGCAGTAACAATCATTTTTACTGCTCCTTGCGGTGCATCTCAAATGTCTCCATATGGTAGTTTGCGATGTTGTCACGAATCTTTCTGTCGTCTGCTCTGCTTAAGAGATCATCACGGAACTTCTTGGTAGATACCATGTCATTGTATGAGCTTGGTCCGCCTACGCAGCCGCCCTCACATGCCATTCCCTCGATGAAGTTCTCAGGAAGCTTGCCTGCCTTCATGAGGAGAAGTGCCTTCTTACACTCTGCTGCTCCGTTTGCCTTGCAAACCTTGCAATCAACATCCTCGCCCTTTTCCTTCATGCTCTCGATTACAGCTGCTGTAACTCCGCCTGAGTTTGCGAAACGCTTACCGAATACTGAGCCCTCCTGATATGAGGTATCATCAGCCTCAAGCTGTACTCCCTTTGCCTTCATAATAGCACGAATCTCGCTGAAGGTAAGTACATAGTCTGCATTTCCCTCTATCTTCTGATCCTCTACCTCTGACTTCTTGGCAACACATGGTCCGATGAATACTGTAACTGCATCAGGATCCTTTGCCTTGATCATTCTTGAAACCGCACACATAGGTGAAACAGTTGTAGAAATCTTGTCAGCAAGCTCTGGATAGTGCTTTCTAACCATATTTACAAATCCAGGACAGCATGATGTAACCTTCTTCTCTCCTGCCTCATATGCCTCAAGCCACTCATCAGCCTCGTATGCTGCTGTCATATCTCC
This sequence comes from Agathobacter sp., assembly GCF_977054825.1. Classification (NCBI taxonomy): domain Bacteria; kingdom Bacillati; phylum Bacillota; class Clostridia; order Lachnospirales; family Lachnospiraceae; genus Agathobacter; species Agathobacter sp. The sequence goes on along the minus strand of NZ_CDRTEH010000009.1, from coordinate 59,873 downwards.
TCCGAGTGCTACCTCAACAAAGCCGTTGAAGCCAACTGCCTGCATAGCCTTCTTCCAGCTGTTCATAGTGATGTTTACTCCAAACTGTCCCTCTGCTGCTGGTGCAACCATAGCATATACATGCTTGTTCTCTGACTTGATTGCATCGATTACATCTACGATGTATGTCTTTGAGCCGATAGCTCCGAATGGACAGCTGTGGATACACTTACCACATCTGATACATTTGCTCTCATCAATCACTGAGATGCCGTACTCATTGTATGTAATGGCATTTACAGGACAAGAGAACTTACATGGTCTCTTTAAATGAGCAATAGCATTGTAAGGACATGCCTGTGCACAGCGTCCACACTCCTTACACTTCTGTGGGTCGATATGTGAGCGGAGACGTCCTGCCTCGATTGCTCCGAACTTACATGCATTGATACAAGCCTTGCCAAGACAGTTCTGACAGTTCTCAGTAACTGTGTAGCTTGAAATCGGGCAATCCTCACATGCTGAGCTGATTACCTGGATGATATTGCCGTCATCATTTACGCTTGGTGCTTTACCCTCTGCCAGTCTGACACGTTGACGGATGATCTCTCTCTCCTTGTAGATACAGCAACGGAACTGAGGTGTCGGTCCCGGAATCAGTGTAAATGGGATGTCATCTCTGATCTCATCGAGGTTACCTGCAAATGCAGCCTTTGCGACCTCAAGCAAAACTGCATGTTTGATTTTGATTACGTTTTCGTCAGCGTACATATTATCTCCTTTTCTTTAAAATAAATGTATATTGTTACCTATTGATTTACATACTTAGAAGAATCATTACATCATGTGACACTTCCCATATCATATGAGCTGATTCCTCTAAAAAAATGCTCCTAGTATTTATCTACTAGGAACATTCTACAAAATTTTTTAAACTTTTTCTACCCTTGTATTCATCAAAATACAAAGAATTGTTATTTTTTTCACAATAGCAGCGATTTTAATAAGAATTACTCATGGCGCAGTGCGTCAATAGGGTTTAGGTTCGCTGCCTTGTATGATGGAAGCATACCGAATATGATTCCGATTGCCATGGAAAAAAGTACTGCAAGTATAGCTGCTGCCGGGCTTATCGCTGTCGGTGTGCCGTTTAGCATTGAGATGACCTTCGAGAGTATCACTCCGACAAGCACTCCGACTAAGCCTCCAAGGCTTGTGAGCACAACCGCCTCTGTGAGGAACTGTCCGAGGATTGCTCCCTTTCCCGCTCCGATTGCTTTTTTAAGTCCTATCTCTGAAGTACGCTCTGTGACTGACACAAGCATGATATTCATGACACCGATACCACCGACAAGCAGTGAAATTCCGGCAATCCATATGAGCATCATGTTGGTTGACTGGCTGAGCTGCTGTATCTGCTTTGCCTGCTCCTGTAAATCCTGTGCCTTGTATGTCACATCAGAGCCGTCTGTGACATTTAAATTACTGTTAAGTATCTCCTCAGCCGCTTTTCCTACTGTAGCCATGGTATCTGTGCTGTCTGCCTTAAGCAGAAGGTTCTGCGGCTCATCATAGCCAAATATGACCGGCCATGTGCCGCTTGGCACAAATACATTGCCCTGGCTGTCATCATAGGCATACATATAGTAATCATCCATTGAGTTTATTACCAGGTCATAGCTGTCCTTTTCCGTGACTACACCGACTACTGTAAACGGATATCCCTGTATCTCTACTGTCTTGCCTAGCGCGCTCTCTCCTGAAAACAGGCTGCTCTCCACGCTCTCATCAATAAGTGCCACCCTGCGGGCCTTTGAATAGTCATTCTTTGAGAAGCCTCTGCCCTTCATGACTACATAGCTTGCTGTGTCGAAATATCCGTCATCGACACCCGTTATATTGCCGCCCGAAAGCGCAGTGTTCAGATAATAAACTGCATTGTAAGCCTGTCTTGTGCGGTAAAGGGCTGCATTTTCTACATGGTCAAGCTCCTTTATGCTGTCAAGTGTGGCAGCCGATACCTCGGTCACTCCCGCAGGAGCCGAATCATATGACAGATCCATATCATAGCCATCCTTCTGCAGTGTGACCTTTACGTTATTACTTCCAGAACCTATGAGGTTCTTTTCTATCTGTTCGTTTGTGCCCTGAATTGTGGAAACAATCGCAATAATTGCTGCAATTCCGATGATGATTCCAAGCATAGTCAGAAACGAACGCATCTTATGTGACCAGATTCCCCTAAAGGACAATCTAATATTTTCAAGCATCTTTAATCCTCCCTGCTAAACTAATTCATACCATCTTCGGACACCTTGGTTTTCTCGCCCTCCCTGACTCCATACGGGAATGCAATATAGTCATCATTTGTCAGACCTGACTTAATCTCCACATATGAGCCCCAGAGTGACTTGCCTGTTTTGACAGTCTGCTTTTTGAGCTTTCCGTTGTCATCCTTGTATATATATGACTGTCCGTTCTCTGTTCTGATATATGACTTGTCGATATAAAGTCCACTGTCAGAGCCCTCTGATGATGTATCTATAGTCAGCTCCAGCGAATCACCCTTTTTGAGATTCTGCGGATTCTCAATGTATGCAGTGTACTCATAGAATGATGAGTTCGGATTGCTGTCCCCATAGTAATTGACACTGTCTGACGGCACATTGCTTATCTCAGATATTGTACCCTCATAGGTATCACCTGTCATGTAGTTGACTGCTGATACGCTCTGTCCTACCTTTACCGTATCCAAATCCAGCTCACCGATTGTTCCGCTGATATATAGGCCTGCCGCTCCTGAAAGCTGTAAGAAAGGTGTGCCGTCCTGTGGTGGGTTTGCAGGATCGCAAACTGTTGTCACGATTCCGTCCTTCTTTGCATATACCACGCCATCCTCAAGCTCACTCTGCAGCTCCTTTAAATCAGCCTGTGCAATTCTCTTTTGTAAATCAACATCGGCAACACTTCTGGTCTGCTCCTTTATGGCATCCTTAAGCTCATCTGCTGTGTATGTCTTTTCTTCTGAAGCGGTATCAGCATCAGGCTGTGTGGTCTGTTCTGTGGCACTGTCTGACGGCTCATTTCCTGCTGTATCATCAGAAGCAGCTCCTGCTGTAATTGTGCCTGCAAGGAAAAGCTTTATCTCATCGCTGTCATCATAGCTGCCAAGCTTATCTCCTCTTACGGTAAGCTCCATATCAGGTGCGTTAGCATCTCCAATCACAAACCGTGCTACAGCGCTCTTATCAGCGAGTGTATTCAAAAGCGCTCCCGATACATATGAAGCCTCTGTGCATGTAAATACATAAGGATCGTCCTCTGTACCGCTTCCTTCAGCCACTGACAGATCAGATATCACATCATGCTCTTCATCAGGCTTTTGCTCAGATGCAGCCGGCTGTGTGTCAGGCTGTGGCTCAGGTGTAACAGGACTCTCAGGCTGCTTTGCAACCGGCTTAGTGTTCTTTAGCTTGTCAAGCTTCTGCTTTTCCGATGTAAGCTGATTCTCAAGACTCTGTATCTCAAGCTGCTTCATCTCAACCGAGAGGGAAAGGCTCGTCACATCATATGCAAGGAGCTTATCTCCGGCCTTTACCTGCTGATCCTTTGTGACATAAACCTCTGTCACCTTCTGTCCATCCTTTAAATTGATTGTCTGACATGCATCATCGCACACCATTCCCTCACTGGTCATGGATGTGTAGTCGTTTGTCGTGCTGATCATTGAAACGCTCATAACGGAAGCAAGCCCCTTGGAATTCTTATAATAAACAACTCCTGTGATGCTTCCCGCTGCAACCGCAACTACAAGGACAGCTATTATAATGATCTTAATTTTCTTTTTCTTTTTCATTACCTGCCTCCTGTCCTTCCTCTGTTATCTCACCATCTATGATGTGAACAATGCGCTTTGCCTGCTCTGCGACCTTTCTGTCGTGTGTGATCATGACAACCGTCACACCGGACTCATTAAGGCTCTCAAAGAGCTCAAGCACCTGCTTGCCGGACTTTGAATCGAGTGCTCCCGTAGGCTCATCCGCAAGCAGAAGCTTTGGATGATTGACCATTGCTCTCGCTATCGCCACTCTCTGCTTCTGTCCTCCCGAAAGCTGCGTAGGCTTGAAATCAGCCCTGTCTGAAAGTCCAACACGCTCTAAGGCCTCCATACCCATCTGCCTTCTGTCCTTTTTGCTCACACCTGCGTATATGAGTGGCAGGCATACATTGTCAAGTGCACTCTCACGTGGCATGAGCTGGAAATTCTGGAATACAAATCCAATTGTATCGCGCCTTACCCTCGTAAGCTCCTTTTCCTTCAGCTCACTGACAGGTCTGCCGTCAAGTATATATGTGCCCGAGGTTGGCAGATCAAGACATCCCACTATATTCATGAGAGTGGTCTTGCCGGAGCCAGACGGACCCATGATTGCCACGTACTCTCCCTCCTCAATCTGGAGTGAGACATCCTTTAAAACCGGCACCACGAGCTTATCCTGGTCATAGTTTTTGTAAATATGCTGGAGTTCTAGAATCATCTACTGTACCTCCGCGTCACCTGAACCGGTGGCATCTGCACCGTCAGTGGCAGCACCTTCGTCCATTGTGCCCTCATCCATCATTCCATCATCAACAGGACCGCCCTCAGTGCCCTCGAGCATCTGCTCATCAATGGCTTCTGTACCCATATCGTCATAGACTGAATCTTCACCGCCGCCATTTTCAATGTACTCTTCCCAGGTCTGTGCCGGCTCGCCCTCATAAAGGTCATCAGATGCCCATACTATGTAGTCATCCTTCTTAAGTCCTGATTTAATTTCATACATCATGAGGTTCTCATCATAGTCTCCAAGCTCAACCTTTGTCTTCTCAAGCTTATCCTTTTTATTGAGTGTCCAGACATATGCATCATCGCCATCCTTTACGACATAGCTCTCATCAATCCATATGCCCTCCTTCACCTGCGTCTGTCCGAAATCCGGCTCTACATATACATGCTGTCCTAAAAGCATATCACCTGTGCCTGTAAGCTGCACATAAAAGTTGTACTTTGAAGCCTTCTGCTCGCTGCTTCCATCGTCATACATGCCTGAATTGCTGTTATCCGTCTGTGTATTTTCTGTATCAACCTTGCTGATGGTACCCTGCCAGGTCTTTGACTCATCAACTCTTGAGCGCACGATAACCGCCTGTCCCTCTGACAGTCCACTGTTTAAAAAGCTCTGCTCATCGATTGTGCCCTTTACCCTGTAATCACCGGTGGCAACGATTGTCATAAATGCAGAATCTGCTGTGTCTGCACTCTGATTCTCATTGATTTTCTTAACAACACCGACCATTGTGCTGTTTACAGTCGCATTTTTGATGCTCTCATCGTACTTTTCTATCTCTGCCTTCTTCGTTGCAACATCGTACTGAGTCTGCTTCTGCTGTGTCTGTGCCTGCTGAATCTGCAGTGTATAGTCAAGCTGCTGATCCTTTGACGCTTCCTTCTTTTCCTTGGTGAGCTGCTCTATCTGTGCGTCATAGCCTGAAAGCGTATTGTTTAAGCTCTCAAGCTCAAGAGTGGCGCTTTCCTTTTTTGCGGCAAGCTCCTTTGTATCATAGGTAAAAAGAGGTGTACCCACCTGTACCTCATCACCCTCCGATACGAGAATATCCTTTACTGTTTTCTCACTGTCAGCCTTGATATCCATGGTATCAGCTGCTTCCACGACACCGCTGTACTTGTCAGTGCTTCCCGCCTGATACATGACATCAGAAACCTTGTTTGCATACACGCCCGATGCCTTTGCTGCGTTCTTTCCCTTTGTCATTGCAATGACAACAGCTGACACAATAACTGCTATGATAAGCACAGCTGCAATCACTGAAATGATAATCTTTTTCTTTTTACTCATTTCGACCTCCCGGTTTTTATAATATATTGATTATAAGTAACTATTCAGAACCACTGAGAACAAAAAAGCTGATGCGTCATGCTTGCATGTAAGCAGCAGGTTTTCTTGTTCTCAAGGTGGCTCGAATAGAGCCACCCCCCCCACACATATGAGTAAAATTAGCTGCGTAGCAGCGGGAAAGCACGAGTATCGTGCGATTTTGCGAATGTGCGTGGGGTGGTCATGAATAATTACGATTATAACCTAATCATACCAAATGTATATTGCTTTTGTCTTTTAAGATTTTTTTAATATTTTACTAATAAAAAATGGAGGTTATCATGGAAATAACTTTTAGTGAGAAAATTTCTCCACAGCTGTCCGCCGCCCTGCTTTCCACCCCTTATGAGCTCGGGAAGGAGGGTGGGCTTTCAAGCGGCTATCTGCCTGAGAGTGACAGCTGGGAAGTGATAGTGAAATATGTCGGTGACATCGAAAAAATTAAAGAAAAATTTCCCTCTGTCCTTATCACGAGGCTGCTCGGAAACTATGCGGTGCTTGTAATTGAGAAATCCCTCGTAAATACCGTCGCACTGTGCGATGAAATCATATATATGGAAAAGCCAAAGCAATTTAACTACGATGTATACGAGGGCTCGCAGGCCTCATGCATCACTCCCGTACACACCAATCCATACAATCTGACCGGAAAAGGCGTGCTCGTAGGCATTATCGACTCCGGCATTTACTATGCCCATCCGGCTTTTATACAGGATGGCATAAGCAGAATCGCCTATCTGTGGGACCAGACTGTTTCTGATGATTCCTCAAACACTGATGCCATCCCTTTTGGCACCTTATATGACCGCGACACAATCACAAAAGCCATAAATGCAGGAAACAGCTTAGAGATGCAGCGCATCTGTCCAAGCATCGACCTATCCGGTCACGGCACGCATGTGGCAGGAATTGCTGCCGGAAACGGAAATGATAATAGTAATGAACAAAATACGAAGTATCGCGGTGTCGCTTATGAGAGCACTCTTATAGTCGTAAAGCTTAAAACCTCAGGTGGTGCCAGCTTTCCCACAACCACACAGATCATGCTGGCAGTGGACTTTTGCATAAGAAAATCTATCGATATGAATATGCCTATCGCCATAAACCTAAGCTTTGGCACAAGTAACGGCTCACACAGCGGCACCTCACTGCTTGAAGCATACCTGGACTATATAGCAGGAAACTACCGCTGCGCTGTCTCAGTCGGCTCAGGTAATGATGGAGCCGGCTTTGGCCATGCAAACGGCAGCTCATACCCTGCCGATGCGGAGCTTGCAATAGGCTACCCTGAGCCGTCTCTTTCTATAGATTTATGGAAAAAATACTGGGATGAAATACAAATACGCATTACCGCACCAAATAATGATATGCTGCAGATTCCCGATACAATTACCAATCAGGCAAAAGGCTTTACCTACAGATACCGGCTCGATGGGACAGACATATATACAACAGGCGGCGGTCCCTCTCCCTACTCTCCATTTCAGGAAATATTCATTGAACTCATGGGATCAGAATATATATCCTCAGGCATCTGGAAAATATCACTTGCGCCCATATCTGTAAAGGACGGCTCATGGGATATATGGCTGCCATCAGGTGCTCTGCGCAATGCACAGACCTCATTTATCCACGCATCCCCCGATATCACCCTGACCATCCCCTCAACCGCCCAAAATGTCATCTCCGTCGGAGCCTATGACAGCCGCACAAACCGCGCAGCCGCCTTTTCCGGCCGCGGCTATACATGGGCCTTTAACAGCATAAAGCCTGATATCATAGCGCCCGGCGTGGACATTATCTCTTGCTCAAACACCGGAGGCTACACTTCAAAAACAGGCACCTCCATGGCTGCGCCGTTTGTGACCGGTGCGGCTGCGCTTCTGATGGAATGGGGTGTTGTGCGTGGAAATGACCCCTATATGTATGGCGACAAGCTAAAGGCCTCTCTGATAAAAGGTGCGGGAGAAAATGTATTTACATCTGCCTCAGGAAAAGTCTCTGAAAATACTGCCAAAAACGCAAAATACCCCAACCCTGTAACGGGCTGGGGTACATTGTGCTTACTGGATAGTATTCCTTAACGGAAGCTGCTATTCGTATACATGCTTCTGATGCTTCTTTGCATCTGCCTTATTCTTTTTCTTCAATGGATGCTTTGGGTTTTTATCCATTATAATCGCTTCCTTCCGTTCGTTCTGACTACGTTATACACCTGCAATTAGCACTTGTCAAGTGAGAGTGCTATTTTTAATCAATTGTTTATATTTATTGCAAAATCACTATCATTTTGATATTAAATCACTAATTTGTATGCACAATTATTGACTGTTTGCTAGATTTAAATATTGTCTCTTCATCCCACTCTTTTTTTACTACAGTCATCACAATTCCGAAAAATACATCATTACATAACTGCCAAATATACAAAATACGCCGCATAGCAAAGCAGCATCACCACTCCGCATGGCTTTCTAAGCTCTTTGTATCTTATCGTGCCGCCCCACAGGAGCACACCACACAGGATTGCCACAACTGTATCAATCACAAACCTGCTCTCAAACGGTACCGGACAAATGAGAGCTACCGTTCCGATTACAAATAGTATATTGAAAATATTGCTGCCGACTATATTTCCTATTGCAATTCCTGCATTTCCCTTGCGTGCTGCTGAAACAGATGTCACAAGCTCCGGCAGCGATGTACCGAATGCTACGATTGTCAGTCCGATAAAGCGCTCACTCATGCCACAGGCTCTCGCTATAGTCGTGGCACCGTTTACGACAAGCTGGCTTCCAATCACGACGCACACACCGCCCAGCACAATAAAGAGCAGGCATTTCCATACAGGATATAACTTTACAGACTGCTCATCGCCGCTGTCATTGCCTTTTTTGGCAAGGAGATACAGATAAAACAGATATGCAATAAATAAAATCCACAGTATAACTCCCTCCATGAATGTGATTTCATTACCTGTCATTCCCATCACGAGAAGCACTGCTGTGATAAGAAGCATGTACGGTATCTCGTATTTGAAGGTGGTTTTTTGTATGGCTACATTTGTGATAAGTGCCGTCACTCCCAGGATTATAAGGATATTTAGTATATTGCTGCCGACTATATTACCGACTGTGATACCCGCATTACCCTTTATTCCTGCTGTGATGCTGACTGCCGCCTCCGGCAGCGACGTGCCCATCGCCACAATCGTAAGTCCAATCACAAGCTGCGGAATACCAAATTTCCCGGCGAGCGCCGCAGCTCCATCCACAAACACATCCGCGCCCTTCACCAGTGCTACAAAGCCTGCTACAAGCAGTAAAATTGCTACAAAAATCATAATTTTCCTCCTTCTGCTGTCCTTTTTAAGGATGCCTGATTAATTGATAGTTACAGCTATGTCCTATCAGCAGAAGGCTTTTATATACAAAAAAGGCGACACTTCTGCTGTATAAAACAACAAAAGTCTCGCCATTTAATCACTCTCCGGATTGCTGTCATATATATGATATGTATGAGCAATCGTACTGACGGATAAGTAAGCACTTTCGCGCCGGCTACTCCCTTTCACTTATATATTATGATATGCCAACGCAGGATATTCGTCAATAGGGAAATGTGCTTATTTTTCATATTCCTCTATGACGCAGGTATGATGCTTTTTCTGCCCATTTTGACTATCATAATTGATTCCAACCAAAAGAAGCTTTCCCTTATAGCCTGCCAGGGCTCCCTCATAGTGCCTGTCCTTAATCTGTTTAACTGCAGCCTCGGCAGTCTTATCACACTTTAATTCAATTATAATTGCCGGGCGTTTTCCGGCATTTTTTCTTGGTATAAATACCATATCTGCATATCCTTTGCCCGCCGGCATTTCTCTGACAATATTGTAATATGCCGGTGCCGTAAAATAGGCCATTGTAAGAACGCAGCTTAATGAGTTTTCATCATTATATCTCAAAACAGATGTATATGATTCATGTGCAAGCTCAATTATTTCTGCCACTTTATCACTTTCACAATTAATTGTAGCCCTTAACAATTCATCACATCTGGCAATTGATTTTCCAATTTTTCCCCAATCTCCTGTGCAAAGAGCTGCCTGATATGCCTTTTTCACTTCATAATTTGGAATAAATGCACTTTCTTCCTCTCTGTCATATCCCAGATATCCCAAATGAATCAGAGCTGTCAAAGCTTCATCCTTTGAAGAAACAGTAGAAAAATCATTCTGAAAAGTTTCGGTGTTTACATATAATTTTTTTCCTGACAGCATATTGACAATATCATCCCTCAAGCCCTCATAATTCATGTTTATAAATGTATTGATTGACTCAAATGATGATGTGTTTTTCCAATAAGAATCAAAATCCCTGTAATTAAGTGCCATCGACACAGAATTCGGATTATACATATGCATACCATCTAGCAGATAGCCATTGTACCAGGCTTTCATGCTCTCATAATCCATGTTGTATCGCCTGCACAGCATCATGACTTCTTCTTCTGTAAAACCATAATATTGTGTAATCGGCCTGGATTTAAGCATTGTAAACTCCTGAAAATTATTCAATGCCGATTCGTCCTTTATTTTTTTAATCGGAAGTATCCCGGTTATATATGCCAAAGCAAGGAAATACTTTGATTCCTCTGATTTAAACAATGAATGAAGAAACTGTAAATAATTATGAATCAGATTCTGGTCATCACTATTTCTGATTAAACAATCCCATTCATCTATAATAATTACAAACTGTATCCCGGTAAGCTTATAAACAGACATCAGTATAACACTGAATTTCTTTGAGAAATCAACCTTTTCTTCAAATTCATCCCTCAAATCCGACACAACGTATTCCTTGATTTTTTCAATGATATTTGCCTTATAATCATCCCAAAATGATGAAATATCAAGATGTATGACATTGTATTTGTTCATATGTTTTTTATATGCCGGATTTGTTGCAAGCTTAGTGTCTTCAAACAACTCTGCTGAATCACAGCCCCTACTATAATATGCATCTATCATTCCGGCAGCATGAGATTTTCCAAATCTCCTTGCATGGCTTACTGCAATACATTTATCATCTGTCGACAATCTGCTATTTAACTCATTGAGCAGTTCTGTCTTATCCACATATATTCTACTGTTTTTTGACTGTAAAAAACTCTCATTTCCAGGATTAAAGTATATTCCCATCCCGTCTTCACCCCTTTGACATATAAAAATCAGCTATACTTTTTTATAGTATAGCTGATTATCTATACAATTACAAATATTAAATGAATCTCAAGATAAGTTTAAATACACATATAATAATTTCCTAACGGTTGCCTTTTATCTCCGGCTGGAATTTCTTTATATCACTTGCTATCTCACCACTTAAAAGAAGCATACAGATGAGGTTTGGAATAGCCATAAGTGCGTTTGCGATATCTGAGAAGTTCCACACCAGGCTCAGAGTCTGTGTACAGCCTATGTATGCCACGAGTGAGAAAATCACCCTGTAAATCATGTTGAACCTGTGTGTGCCGAGCAGATACTCAAAGGCCTTCTCTCCGTGATACTCCCAGCCAAGTATTGTTGAAAAAGCAAACAGAGTGATACCAATTGTCACAAGCCAGCCACCGCCTGTTCCAAGCACTGTCTTAAAGGCCGCTATGGTGATATCAGAGCCTGTCAGGTAGTCTCCGGCAGCATCTGTCATGCCAAGCACTCCTGATGATGCGATTGCAAGTCCTGTGATTGTACAAACAACTATTGTATCCCAGAAGGTTCCTGTCATATTGATATAGCCCTGGCGTACCGGATTGTCGGTTGTGGCTGCCGCTGCTGTGATTGCAGCTGAGCCCATGCCTGCCTCATTTGAGAATACGCCTCTTGCTACACCATAACGCATAGCATTCATCATTGACGCCACGATTGTTCCACACATTCCGCCGCCCACTGCCTTGATAGAAAATGCCATCTTGAAAATCATTGCAAGACCAGCCGGAAGGTTAGAGATATTTCCTATTATTACTATAAGTCCGCAGATTACATAGAAGATAGCCATGACAGGCACAACAACCGATGAAACCTTTGATATTGACTTGATACCACCTACGATGATAAGAAGTGCAAGCACTGTAATAATTATTCCGGACAGCCAGGTTGGCACATTGAAGGTAGCCTTTAATGCACCTGATATAGAGTTGCCCTGTGTACTGTTTCCGATGCCAAACGAAGCTACCACTGCAAAAAATGCAAAAAGCCATGCTAAAACAGCTCCAAGCTTCTTATTCTTTATTCCCTTTTTCATCGTATACATCGGGCCACCGCTCATCTCGCCCTTTTCGTTTACCTCACGGTATTTGATGGCAAGCATACACTCGGAAAATTTTGATGTAAGTCCAAATGCTGCTGAAATCCACATCCACACCAATGCTCCCGGTCCTCCGGAAACCATAGCTGTAGCGACACCTACTATATTGCCTGTGCCGATTGTAGCCGCAAGCGCCGTGGTCAGTGCCGAGAACGGTGATACATCGCCCTCGCCTCTGCTCTTTGTGCGCGCCTCCTTGCTGAGTGTGCTCTTTAGCGCATATCCCAGGTTCCTCCATGTCAGAAATCGCGTCCGAAATGTCAGATAAATTCCTGTTCCAACCAAGAGCACCAACATAACCGGTCCCCAGACGAAGTCATCAATTGCTGAAATAACATTACTCAATTCTTTCATAATACATCCTCGCTTTCCTCCAACCATGCATAAAAATGCAAAAAGAGCGATGTATGAACAACATCGCTCTTTTGTTGGATTAGTTATTAAATTAAGCCCTATTTTAAACTTTTTTCAGGATATGTCAAGAGAAAGTTTTTCTTAACTGTAAACTAAATCATTTACCTATATTATTTACGGTTTGGCTTTTTCGCAAAAAGTGCTGCTCCCACCAGACTGATTGATGCAAACGCCAAAGCGAGCATGCCCATAAGAGGATTTGTATCACCTGTCTTTGAAGCCTTCTTTACTGTTGCTTTTTTAGCTGCACTACCTGTTGTGTTAATAGTAGTAGAATTTGACTTATTTCCTGTTGCTACAGTTGTATTCGTACCGGCACCATTAGAGCTTCCTGCAGCTCCTGATATCGCACCTGTGCTTCCTGTACCGGTTCCAGATGTTCCCGGATTTACAGCTTCCTTCTTCTTTAAGCCTTCAATAGCCTTATTGAGTGACGCAACTGCATTGTCAACCTTTGTCTGGTCATCCTTCTGCTCAAGTACTGCTTTTGCACTTGAAAGCATCTGTGAGAATGTTTTCCAGCTGTCTGCTGTATAATCAGCCTCTTTGAGTGTATCTGCTTTTGCAATTGCACTCTCAAGTGCTTTAGTATCAATGACTACAGGCTTCTCATATGTAAACGAAAGCACATCCTTATATCCTGTTGCTGATACCTTGATTTCAAAGCTTGAGCCCTCAGCAAACGGAGCCTGAGTAGTATCAATTGTACCATCTTCCTTGATAAGCTTTACAGCGCCCTTGCCTGTTGCCGGATAATCCTTACCATTTACATTTACAGACTTGATTTTTCCAATAAAATCTGCAAACTGTGCTGCTGTTGCGCCATCTGCCATTTCAAGCTTCGGTGCTGTTGCATCATTATTGTATGCTGCAGAAACTGCCTCTGCATAGAGCTCGAATGTGGTAGTGATTGGTGCATATTTTTTGCTCTTATCGGATACTGTCAGCGTATACTCTGTATTCTCTGCATCCTTAGGATATGTAATTACAAGCTTATTAGTCTGAGTATAGCTTGCTGCATATGTTGACACTGCTGATGCTAATTTTTCCTCTGTAACGTTAAATCCCGTTACTTTATTTCCTTTTGCATCTGTAACTGCATATTCTGCGTTAAAATCATCCGGAAGTGCAACGTCAAGATTAGTCTGTCCTGCTGATACAGCTGCATTTTCTGCTTCAACAGCTGCATCCTTAGCGTGCTCAAGCACCTTGTAATATACAGGTAAAGTGAAGATTCCCTTACTTGTATAGTATGTCACATTTTTAATCGTCTTTCCAACCATAGACTTGTAGTGCTCAGATGAAAGTGTACATCCGTGTGAATCTGTAACAATTCCCACACTCCATGCAAGCTCCTCTGTTTTCCAGATATTTTCCACATGACGCATAGCATAATCTGTGTTGTCATCGGTGCTAACAATAACACCGTAAACCACATCATCAGCTTCAAAGCCCATAGCGTCCTTTATGCCATCAAGATTGAGCTGATAGTCTCCATACTTTGTTTTTGTCTTGAACTTTGTAGTTACCTTGTCAGAAGCTATCTGCGTCTTAGTTCCATTTACAGCGCCAAATGACAGCTTTTCATCTGTGCCTACTGTTGCAGTCTTGTAATATGAAGGCACCTCACTAAGTACATAGTATGAATAGTCAGCACTCTCAAAAAGAGCCTTCTTTCCCTCATATGTTGTTGTAGAAGTCTTGCCCTTCATATTGGTTGTGATATCTACCTTACTGTCATCTGTAATCTTTGTATAACCCTTATTGTTATCATAGAAATCATCTGAGACCTTTACCGGGAAGGTTACACCGTTTATGTGCTCTCCTTCTGCATCCGCATGATATGAGCCGGCTGCCAGAGTATTTCTGGTCTTCTGCTTTGTGGCAGATGTTGTGGCATCTACTGCGACTGAATTGTTATTAAGATCAGCCTTGTAAAACTCATCATATGGGATATTCATGAGTACATACTGTGATTTCAGATTATTTACAGCGTCTGTGAGGTGTGATAATGCTTCCTCTGCTTCCGATTGCATGAGGTCAGTCTTTGCTAAAGCCTCCTTTGCTTCCTTAAGCTCGGTCTGCATATTTGACCATGTTTTATCAGTATAGAGCTCATTGTTCAGCTTATCAGCCTCCGAAACCTTATCGGAAAGTGCCTTCTTTGAAGTCTCATCTGCCGGCACCTGTGGTGTAACTATATTTGCAGCTGTTGCCTCAAAATTATATGTATAGTCCTCATATCCCAATGCATAGATTGTTACAGACCAGTATCCTGTTCCATCATATCCACTTGGCAGGCTGCATCTGAGTGAATCTGTAAGACCAAGCTGGATTCCCATAGACTTATGCATCCAGTTGTCTGATGCAAACTTTGTGCCATATGTGGCAAGTGCTTTGGTTCTTGTGCTGTCATTGCCATAATATGTCCACTTAACTGCCTGCATATTGGCTCCAAGATCACCATAGTTACCGTTAAAATCAACTCTTAAAAACTCTCCGTATGATCCGCTTGCAGCCTTAACTGTACCTGTAACATCGGCTTTTTTAAGAGAAGTAGCTTTCACACCGGAGTCAGTTCCCGTTGCTCTGGCAGAAAAGCTGAAGCTTCCGTCTGCGTTCTTCGTAACAGTCTTAAGACCGTTTGTGTTTTCTGTAACGTCTGCTGTCTCGTCTATTGTTTTAAGATTGCCCTCTCCGAAACCGCCTTTTAAATCAGAACCGTTCTCGTAAACTGTATATTTTGCCTTAAATGCCTCGTAATCTGACACTTTTACCTTTACAGGTACAAACTTAAGTCCTGTTACTTTGTAGTCCTTTAGCTTAAGAGTTGTTCCATCTTTGGTAAATACACCCCTATTGTAATTATATTCAGTACCATCTGTCATGACAGCAATTTGCTGATTGTTTTCGCCTGTCTTCCAATATGAAAGATTGAGTGTCGTACCTTCTTTAGTCTCGACAATAGCATTACACTGGAAGCTTCCTCTGTGAAGACCGTGATTTGCAGTAGCACGGGTTACTGTATCAAAAGCTCCTTTATCTGATTCATCATGTGAATCCATTTCACTTGAAGCCGCTGTACTTCCCGCAGCCTGAACTCCCTCAGCAGCCCAGTACTCAGCCCATGTAAGCCCTGCATAGCAGTATACATATTTTTCTTCTGCCGGCTTTGACTCCTCCTTAGCTGATGCCGACTGGATTGCTTTAAGAGCTGCTTTTTTTACCGCGCTTGATGTACGTGTTGCTCCTGAAACAGTATCCCAGCTGCTTATTGTCTCTTCTGTTGCAGCCTGACCTATCAATGACTCATATCCTGGCTGATTTTTCTTTTTGTTGCCTGTTTTAGCCTTATTAAAATATGAATCGCTTTCTTTATCATATGTACTTCCAGGTGTTACAGATATGCTGCTTATCTTTCCATCCTGTACTCCTACCGATACTGAAATGTCATATTCATTCCATTCGTTGTCATCATCTTCTGCTGCTTTGACGATTCCTGCACCAGTATACGTTCCGTCAGCCGCCACCTGGCTGCCTGTCACTGCAAATGCACTTGTCGGAAACATAGTGGCTGTCACCGATGCTGTCAGTGCAAATGTAAGAAATTTCTGTGCTAAAATCTTTCTCTTCATTTTTTCCTCCTTAAGATTTTAATGCTTTATAGTTATATTTAAAAAATTTTTCCCGCTTATTCCTACTGCGGGGAAAACCTTTTGTGCGATAATTCCTATCAAAAGTCCTGTCACCGTGCCAGCCACAAGAAGCGGTGGCAGATAATACACCACCGCAGTGCTTTTAAGCACTATCGCGGCGGCCAAAAGCTGTCCTATATTGTGGCTTATTCCACCGGCCACACTCACACTGACCATCGAAAACCTGTCAGTTTTCCTTATAATAAGCATCACCGTAAGACTTAACAGACCACCTGCCAGACTGTATATGATGGAAACACCGTTTCCAAACATAAAGCCCACGAGAAATATCCTCATTATCACTACAGCAAGCACCTCACAAGGCCCAAGGAAAAATATTCCAAGAACCGTGACCAGATTTGCCACACCAAGCTTAATACCCGGAATACCTATACTTATAGGAATAAGGCTCTCCACATAGCTGAATATCATCGCAAGCGCCACAAGCATGGCGCCGTATGCTATTTTTCCTGATTTAGTCATATTTCTTTTCATTTAGTTTAGTTCTCCATAATACCTGCACGCTACACACCAAGCCATACACATATAGCTATAAGTATCGCAGCTCTTATGCCTGTAAACCACAGCTCATTTCCACGAAGCTGCTTTATACCTGTATGAATATTGCTCTTTGGACATATTCCATTGCATTTCTGACACTGGAAGCAGTCACCTGATATCCTGCCTGAGCTATCATCCGGTAAACCTATGTCACACGGACATATCTTCTCACAGGCTCCACAGCCCTTTATGCAGCCTGCCCTGTCTCTGTGCAGGGTAAAAGTAGATGCTATAGGGAGTATTGAAAAAACAGCTCCCATCGGACACATAAAGCGACAGAAAAACCTCTCCTGAACACACATACCGATGATTATAAGCACAAGCAATACTGCACCTATAATATATGAACCAAGACCTAAATTTCCTGCCCGAAGCATTGAGAAAACATCCCACGGACTTGTACCCTTCAATGAGCTGTATGCTCCCGGATAACATAGAAACAATATAATTGCAAGTATCACATATTTCATATAGGTTAGCTTTTCTGCAGCCTTCGCCGGTATACTCACCGGCTTTTTCTTAAGCTTACGGCAGCATGATACATATATTGCATGCACCGCGTCGCCAAAGCTGCCGAATGCACAGGCAAAGCCACAGAAGAATCTGCCGAATATCATTGTGTACACGCAAAGCATCAGAAGCACAGCTACAAATGCTGTAAGCTCAATTCTGTTTCCTGAGCCAATCTGTGTAAAAATATACTTGACGCCATTGAACGCTGCCGTGAACATTGACGGAAAAAGTATGAAAAATAAAAGCTGTACCCCTGCACGAAACCAGGTCTGTATCTTTCTCTTTCTAAGCTTTGAATTCATGGCTTTAAATTTCATCTAATTCACCGCCTTTTCAAGTGCCTGCTTAGTGGCATTTTTTATTGCGGTTGAGCTGAATGTCGCACCGCTTACCGTGTCCACATCCGCAGACTGTGCCGAAACGATGGACGGTATGATATTCTCTGCCATCGCCAGATATGCACCATCTTCCTTCTCTGCCGATGTGATGTCAACCGATGATATTTTTCCTGCCTCGATTGTCACCTTAACATCTACATTTCCACCAAAGCCCTCTGCACTGCCTGTGTATGTACCATCCTTATACGCACCCTGACTGTCTGCTCCTTCAGTTTCTGCAGCAATACGCTGTGTATTTTTATTCTCCATTTCTCTTTTATCTATTGTCATGTTGTATCCCCAGAGAGACGATACAACTATAAACAGGCTTGCCAGTCTGATCCAAAATTCCTGCATATTATCTCCATCCTGTAAACGTCCTTACGGTTTTATTTCTTTTTAGCAGCTTCAAGCGCGCTCTTACAGCCATCAATTATAGCCTTTGATGTGCATGTGGCATGAGAAACAGTATCAATGCTGCTAAAGTCGATGCTGTCTGCATTTGCCTGTGATGTAAGCATAGAAACCATACCCTGCTGATTTTTTGTGCCATCTGCAGCCTTCTTTATATAAGAAGCATTTTGTGAATCTCCGTCTCCCTTTACATCTGTAATGGAAACTATCCTGTCGTTTGCTATAGTCACCTTCATGCTCAGGTTATATGCACTAAAGTCCATGTCATCATCCGGTATGCACAGTGTAGATACTTCATATGTGCCATCCTCGTATACATTTGTGGATGTATCATTTTTTTGAAGTGCATTTATTGCAGCCTGAAGCTTTTCCTGTGCACGGCTTACATCCTTCTTAGTAGACTCTGCCGATTCCAAAACCTCCTGTGCGTCACCCAGACGTATCTGAAGCAGATACCAGCTAAGCTGTGTATACTGTGTGCCATCAAGCGATGCTTGCGACTGCACAAGCTTAGACAGGACTGCCTTGTCCTCATCTAGCGCAATATTGCTGTCAGCCGCATTATTACTGTTGTTATTATTACCACCTGAATTACCGTTACCGGTATTCTCACCTGCTGTTGTTTTTCGTGCTTCCTCAAATGCCTCCTTTACAGCTCCTATGAGTCCCTTAGAGCTGTAGGTTGCTCCTGATACCGTATCCACATCTGCACTCTGCTTTTTCATCATATTTTTTAACACATCCATGGCATTAGTGATAAAAGGCTCATCATCTTGTTTTTCCGTAACAAGAATCGCTTTAAGAGTCTTATCCTGTATGACGACAGCCACCTTTATGTCACCCTTGTAGCCCTCTGACGTGCCGTAGTATATACCGTCAACATATGGAAGTGTACCCTCTGTGCCATGTTCAGATGCACTGCCTGAAGAATTTTCATCAGTCTGTCCATTTCCCGATGTCTCTGCAGCACCCTGTTTATCTGTATTATTGCCAGCTGTATTTTCGCTCACAGCTGCCTGGCTTAATGCGTTTCTTACAGCAGCTATGATTCCACGCGAGCTGAATGTCGCACCTGAAACTGTATCCACGTTGGTGCTCTGCTTTTCGACTATTGTATCAAGCAGCGATGATGCACTCTTCACATAGCTGTCACCATCCTTTGTGCTGACTATACTTATAGCAGATATCTTTCCGCCTGCTATATCAACCTTTACTTTTATATTGCCGGCAAAGCCTTTTCCTGTGCCGTAATATGTGCCATCCTTATATGCTGATGCGTCCTGCACTGCAGCTATCTCTGCCGAAGAGCTGTCAGATTCTGACTCTGATGTGCTTTCCTGTTTTGATTTTCCTGTAACACCATTATCCTTCTCACCTGTCAGAGCATTTTTCACTGCTCCGATTATGCCGTTTGAGCTGTATGTAGCTCCTGATACAACATCCACATCCAAGGACTGTGACGATATAATCCTGTCTATCACACCCTTTGCCCTGTTGAAAAATGCCTCATCATCCGATGCTGAAAGTATATCTATAGAAACTATTTTTTTATCAAGAATGGTGACTGCTACTGTTACCGACCCTCTATAACCTGTCGCACTGCCCTTATATACACCATCTGCAAGGTCGAACGAGCCTGTAGCGGTCTGCGTGTCCTCAGTGGCGTTCTCTGTTTCTGTTTCGGTATCTGCCATACTCTCTGAAACCTGCTGCTTTTTATCCTTTGAAGGCTCACTCGCCTTTGCCTGATATGTGCTCAGCGAAATCACTACACATGCGGCAACCACAAGTGACACTCCCAGAGGAGCGTATACCTTTATCTTTTCCAAAATTTCCTTGAATTTCATATATACCTCTTATATTTCCGATAGCACCGCTATCTGTACATATACTTTTACTCTGTATTATTCTGCACTGATTACTTCATACTCATGGTCAGATGAATAGTCGGCTGCTATACCGGCTGAAATATACATATTGTCATCATCCGTAAGCAGTACAAAATCAAATTCATCACTGTGAGCCTTCCAGAACTCACACGCCTTGTCCTTTCCCATGATAAACAAGGATGTAGACAGTCCATCTGCGAGTGTTCCGTCATCACTCACAATAGTAACTGATTTAAGTCCGCTCTCTGCCGGATAACCTGTAGCAGGATCTATGATATGATGATAAATTTTTCCATCCTGTTCAAAATATCTCTCATATCCCCCGGATGTGATAACCGCCTTGTCGCTCACATCAATCACTCCGATATACTGACTTTCATCCTCAGGACTTTGCACAGCTACTCTCCACTTGCTGCCATCAGTCTTTGTCCGATAAGTCTGGACATTGCCTCCAAGATTCACAAGACCGCTATCCACGTCATACTCCTTGAAAATATCCATGATTCTCGATGAGGTATAGCCCTTTGCTATACCACCAAGGTCTATCTCCATACCGGCATCCTCAAAGGAAATCTCTCTGCTTTCACTGTCGTAATTTATTTTTGAAACATCTGCAAGCTTAAGCAGCTCTTTAAGAGCCGCATCATCCGGCACCTTAAAGTCCTTTGTCGGAAATCCCCACTCTTTCATAACAGGATATATCGCTATATCAAAGGCTCCATCAGTCATGGTACTAAGCTCAATTCCTCTCTGCACGAGATATCCCCCATCCTCCGACAGTGTGGCTGACTTATTCACATTCAGCTTTGCTATTTCACTGTCTTCATCTCCTGTCGAAAGCAATGCATCAAGTCTCTTTATCTCTGCTATAGATGCATCCACAGCTTTTTTTGCATTCTTACCGTATGCAGTCACTGTCATATATGTATCCATTGCAAACACTTCCTGTGAGGACTCATTTACAGACTTTGATTCAGTGTTTATTCCTTCCTGCGAAGCTGTCGTATTCTCTGTCACATCGCTGCCACCCGAGCTACAACCGGTCACTGCCAATGCGACTGTCAGTAATATCGCAGCTACTGTCTTATTTTTCACCTTATTACCTCTTATCTAAAAATATATATTGTCAGCTTACGCACATTAAACTAACTCATGTATTATCTTCCTATCTATGATTAGTTTTTGCTAACTTTGACATTTTATTTTATATCTCGTTTTATGTCAATAACAGTTCACGCAAAAAATGCCTATCGAGTTTTTTTATCATTAAAATTTTCTTGCCTTTATCGCGCTAACGTGGTAGCATGGTTACTAAATAAACTATTAAAGAGGTACTACAAATGAAAACATCAGAAATTATTGTATTTATCGTCTATCTGCTGTGCATGCTGGGTATCGGTATCTTTTTCTTCGTGAAAACCAGAAACGGTGGAGAAAAGACCTACTTCCTCGGCGGACGTGAGATGGGACCATGGGTTGCGGCGCTGTCAGCCGGAGCCTCAGACATGAGTGCATGGGTGCTCATGGGACTTCCTACTTCTATCTATGCACTGGGCTTAGGTCAGGTATGGATTCCTGTTGGACTTGCAATCGGCTACACTATAAGCTGGCTGCTTGAAGCACCGAGACTGAGAAAATTCTCGATTGTAGCCAATGACTCAATCACCATTCCACAGTATCTGACCAACAGATTCCTGTCAAAATCACTTGCACTGCAGGTGATTTGTGCGATTGTATTTTTGGTTGCATACACTATTTATGCAGCATCAAGCGTAAAGGCCTGCGGTACTCTTTTCCACACTGTAATAGGAATGGATCCACAGATTGCCATGTATCTTGCAGCGGTTGTCATCGTAGGCTATACCTTCCTCGGCGGCTTCTCGGCTGTATGCTGGACAGATTTCTTCCAGGGCATGCTCGTGCTCGGCTCTATGTTTATAGCACCGATTTTTGCGGCATTTATGCTTGATACATCATCCATGTCAACTCTCCCGGGCGGTTACTTAAACCCATTCTCAAGCTGGCAGGATATCGTCTCAGGACTGGCATGGGGACTTGGTTACTTTGGTATGCCACATATCATCATCAGATTCATGTCCATCAAATCACAGAAGGATTTAAAGAAATCAGCAAAAATCGGAATCACATGGACCTTGCTTATTGTATTTTTTGCAACCTTAATCGGAGTAATCGGAAGACTTTTCCTTGGCTTTGACGAATCAATCAATGAAAACTCTCTTGTTTTCATCCAGATTGTAAGAAAGATTTTCCCGGGTGTTATCTCAGGTATATTGCTCTCAGCAGTGCTTGCCGCTTCCATGAGTACCGCAGACAGCCAGCTTCTTGCTGCTTCATCTGCTTTCTCGAGTGATGTGTATAAGCCTGTCATCAGAAAAGGTAAGGCAAGTGACAAAGAGATGATGTGGACCGGCCGTATTGTCGTTCTTGGAATCGCTGTTGCAGCACTCATCATCGCATCAAACCCTAATGCCGGCTCTATCATGGCGCTTGTTTCAAATGCATGGGGTATCTTTGGTGCTGCCTTTGGACCAGCCATCATGCTCAGCCTCTTCTGGAAGCGCTTTAACTTCAAGGGTGCTGTTGCAGGAATCGTAACAGGTGCTGCAGTTGATATATTGTGGTATGCATTCCTCACATCAACCGGAATCTACGAGCTGCTGCCGGGATTTGTTTTCGGACTTATCGCAGCCGTTGTTGTGACTCTTTGCACAAAGGAGCCTTCAAAAGAGGTTTATGAGCTTTTCGATAAGGCTCAAAAATTTGATGAGTAATTAAAATAATTAATCAGTTAAGCACATAAGTAAAACCGTCGTACCCTGCCATTTACGGCCCGGTACGACGGTTTTATTTTTAATTTGTCTTATGCGTTATGTTGTTCTTTTAAAACACTTGCTATGCCTGCTCCTTTTTACGGTTCATAAGAGCTGCGATTGATACGCCAAGACCTGACATTGCGATAACAAGCCACATATACATATTGCTGTCATCTGAAGTCTTTGCTGCACTTGCAGGAGCTGCTTTAGTACCTGCATTGGCATTTACCTTTACAAAGGCAAATGTACTGAAATGATCTGTCTCAAATACGAGCTTACCATCTGCTATCCTTGATGTGCATGCTGTGAGCTTGTCTCCATCTACACGGAACACCTTGATTGCCTCATTGTCAGCTAATGCAAACGGCATATCCATAGTTACCTGAACCTTGTCTGCAAGCTGATGAAGCTGTGTGGTGCCATCTGTCAGATTAAGCTCATATATTGAAACATCCTTTACTCCTACAATTTTATCCTTTACTACATCTGCAACCTTTGCCACTTCCTTCTCATCAGTTACCTTCTTTGACTCGAATTTTACTGTATCCGGAAGGATTCCCTTAGTGTCCTTTACAGTTGTTTTGGTGTCGGATGTGCTTGATACAACCGCTCCCGGTGTAAGAGCCTTTGCAGGCTGTGTAGCCGGTGCTGTTGTTGGTGCTGTTGTGCTGCCTTTGTTGGCATCGTCCTTGTCTGCGCCATTATCCTTGTCAGTGGTGGTATCACCGCTACCTGCATTGTCCTTGTTGTTATCGTCAGTAGATGGGGTATCCGGCTTCTTATTTTCATCATCACCGGTATTACCATTGTCGGCATCACTCTTATCTGCTGACTTTGTCTGATATAAGTATAGGTCATCAACTGTTCCCCAGCCACCTTTTGCACTCACGATTCCGACAACAAGAGTAACCTCGGTTTCCTTTTCAAGCTTAAACGAAACACTTGGAGTCTTCCAGTTTTTCCAGCCTGTAAGTGTTACATTGTCCCCCTTTGCAATGACATTACCTTTGGAATCAACAACCTTAGCATAAAGCTGATCTCCGTCGAATCCCTGTCCTACATACTCGAAAGTATACTCTCCTGAATCAAGTGTAATTGCTTTCTTGTATGTAATTTCTGCCTCGGCTAAATCTGTACCGGCATTGTACCAGTGAGCACATGCTGCTCCTGACTTTTTATCATCCTTGGTAGAAGAAACTGAATCAACAATCTTGTTATTGGCTGTAAAATTATCAGCCTTTTCAAAGCCTGCATCATCTGCATCTGTAATAAGATTTTTCTGCTTTATAACTACTGTACATTTTGTTGTACCTGTTGTCTTATCTTTATAAGCACCACGCTCGATTTTTCTGCTGAATTTGACAGTTCCCTCTACAGTGTATGTTCCTGCCTTTGAAAAATCAATCCCCTCTGTATTCCAAACAACGTTCTCTTCAACTTTTTCGGTATTGTATGTCACATTGACTGTTTTTGGAAGCTCTATCTCTTTTCCTGCCTCTGCTGTGACATTTGCTGTTTCTATATCCTCAACTCCGATTTTGGTTACCTTTGCGCCTGTCTTTACGTAATTCCATACCTTAAGACCTGCTGTTGCTGTTCCATCCGGATAAAACATTGCCTGGTTGTCTACAGCGGAACCGCCATACCATTTTCCTGCATCCTTTGGATCATACTCACCGCCGTAGCTTGCTGCCCAGCCTGAGCCTTTTTCTTCCCATATCTTTTTATTTGCTTCATATCTAGCTGTTGCGTCTGTCTCTGAAAGACCTGTGGTATCTCCCACGGTAATCCATGCCGGCTCCCAGTAATATACACCGAGTCCGCCCGCCTCATTTACAGCATTGATGAGGTTTCTGATATATGTAGCCTGTCCCTGCACTGTGAAAGGCTCTGTAGCATCTGCCGAGTCATCATTATTTCCCTCACGGACAGTATTTCCATGACCATCTGAATCATCAAGCGTATATGCATAGCTTGTCTCTACAACCATTGCATCCTTGTTGTGCTTAGTCTGAACATAGCTTATTTCTTTCTTTAAATTGCTCAGTGTTCCATGCCAGTATGGATAATAGCTTGTTCCAAGAATATCATAATTTACATTATTTTTTTCAAGATTATCTGACCATTTAGTAAGTGTATTCTTCTGTGGACTTTCCACGTGGATCACAACCTTTACATCACTGTTGTAATCCTTAACACCTTTTGAGCCTGCGGAAAAGAGCTCGCACATGGCATCTGTTTTTGTTTCTCCTATAAAACCGCCTGTTGTCTCATTTCCAACCTGAACCATATCTACAACATCCTTTGATGCATCAATTGTGTTTAATGATTCATTGATAAACTTTTCTACAGCTACGGCTTTCTCATCAACTGTATAGCCCTTCCATGCCTTAGGCACCATCTGTTTACTCGGATCTGTCCAGAAATCTGAGCAATGGAAATCCACAAGCATTTTTATTCCGGCACTGCGGCATGCATCAGCAATTTTCTTTGCGGTTGCCACATCGTTATTTCCACCGCCATATCCATTTCCGTTTGAATCATATGGATCATTCCATACTCTGACACGGATATGGTTTATGCCGTTTTCTGCCAGGAATTTGCAGAAAGCTGTCACATTGTTGATTTCTTTTCCGCTATAATCCTTGTATACAACACCACTGTTGAACTCTGTTATAACAGATGAAATGTCCATTCCCATTATGAAATCAGAGGACAAATCCTTTACCTTTGCAACAACAATATCGTCATTATCTACTGCAGTATCGATTTCAGGCGCCTTTGATGTAATGGTTGTACATGCAGAACCAAGCTCCTTGCCATCAGCATCTTTAAGCTGGGCTACAACATAATACTTGCCGGCTGACTTTGTAGTGTAAGCTGCCTTAAGAGTTTTTCCGGAATCTTTATCGTTTTCTAATGTTCCGTCCCTCAATCCATCTGTGTGGTCGTTCCATGTGTCAACCCACCACCATAAATTTACTCCCTCAGGAAGTTCACTTACTTCTTTTCCATCATATGTAATCTTAGCTTCAAGATTGACTGTATCACCATTTTCTACTGATACTTCTGTCTGGTTTACTGAGATTGTGTAGCCTTTCTGGTTTTCTTCTGAAGAGTCAGTATCATCCGATTTTGTTTCATTAAGCTTTTGAAGCTTGATATTGTCAATATCGCCCCAATAGCCATTCGTAACCTCTCCTCCAATACATATATCAACATCTTGTACAGCTTCAATTGTAAATTCATCAGTCGTAACTGTTTCCCAATTATCCCAGTCTGTTGTAGCCGGAAGTTCTTTAGCCTGTTCCAAATATTTCACATACAGACCTGATTTAACATCTTTTTGTCCATCCTGATCAATTGAAATCCTATAGGTTCCCGGCTCAACGTTCTTGATTGTTTGAGATAACGAATTGTCCCCAGTTATGTTATTTATCTTTGTAAACTGAGTTGTATTATTTTTCGCATACTGATCTTTTGTAACAAAAAGTCCACTTCCCGTTGACTTAGTCCAACCTGTTATACTTCCATCCTCATTTATAGACGACTCAAAATCTCCATTCACCACATACTCTGTGTCTACCCACTTTGCGGTTTCCTCTGCTGCCTTAACCTGCTCTGTGCCCAAATCCGCCACAGCGCTCTGGCTTAGAAGCATTGCAAACACCAGTCCGGCACTTGTTATAGATGCCATTTTTCTCTTCCTGCTCATATTTTCCTCCTTGTTTTTATGCAGTGATAAATGACTATCGAATTTGTAAATATTAAAGCCATTAAGCCACTGACATGCACATTCACAAATTGCATGTCACACATGATTTCATCTGTTTCATGCGCAACAGCGCAATCGGTTGCAATAACTATATTTACAGTTTATACATTAATCGTTTACGTTTCAATAGACATAAACGCCAACTTATTCCTGCGATATTTGGCAAAAATACATTAATTTAATATTTGTAAATATGGGAAAATATACAAAGATTAGTATGTTCAAACGGTTATTCAAGAAATGATATTCACATTGATTTTGTGGAAATTTCACAATAATTTTTACGCGTTTAGAAGTATAATAATTTTTTATGCAAGCTAAATATATTAATATGCATCAGAATTTTCATTTTTTGCATGGGCAATTTGTCAGAGTCCACGGTACTATATAAAAAAGCCGTACCGCAACTTATGAACTATTTTCAAAAGCTGCCATACGGCATATTTTTATTTTACCTCTACAGATGAAGCACTCTCTCTTTAATCTCCTGGGTCCTTCCCTGATTCCAGAACTGTGTGCCGATATATCCGCATGTACGGCGGGCTACACTCATCTTATTCTGGTCACGGTTGCCACAGTGCGGGCACTCCCAGATGAGCTTTCCTGAGCCCTCTTCCTCCACGATTTTGATTTCTCCGTCGTAGCCGCATACCTGGCAATAATCGCTCTTTGTATTCAGCTCTGCGTACATGATATTGTCGTAGATGTACTGCATAACTGAAAGCACTGCAGGGATATTGTCCTGCATGTTTGGTACCTCAACGTAGCTGATAGCACCACCCGGAGACAGCTTCTGGAACTGTGACTCAAACTTGAGCTTGTCAAATGCATTGATCTGCTCTGTTACGTGCACATGATAGCTGTTTGTGATGTAGTTCTTGTCGGTAACACCCTCGATGATACCAAAGCGCTTCTGTAAGCACTTTGCAAACTTGTAGGTGGTAGACTCAAGCGGTGTGCCATATATACTGAAATCGATGTTTGACTCCTTTTTCCACTGCTCACATGCATCGTTTAAGCGCTGCATTACCTTAAGCGCAAACGGTGTGCCCTCTTTTGGCTCTGTGTGTGATACATCCTTCATGTAGCGCACACACTCACACAGTCCCGCATAGCCGAGTGAGATTGTTGAGTATCCGTTGAATAATAACGGGTCTATAACCTCTCCCTTTTTCAGGCGTGCAAGCGCTCCGTTCTGCCAGAGAATCGGTGCCACATCGGATTTGGTACCAAGAAGCCTCTTATGTCTGCACATAAGCGCTCTGTGACAGAGCTCAAGTCTCTCATCAAGAATCTTCCAGAATTTTTCCTCATTCTTTTCTGATGAGCATGCCACATCAACTAGATTTAATGTGACTACACCCTGGTTGAAACGTCCATAGTATTTACGCTTGTTTGGATCAAAGTTCTTTGCTTTTGCCACATTGCCCGCTGTCTGTGAGCATCTGTCCACTGTGAGGAAGGAACGGCAGCCCATGCATGTATACACATCTCCGTCCTTAAGCTCCTTCATGACCTTCTCTGAAATATAGTCAGGCACCATTCTCTTTGCAGAGCACTGTGCGGCAAGCACTGTGAGATCCCAGTACTTTGAATCCTCTGTGATATTGTCATCCTCAAGCACATATATGAGCTTCGGGAATGCCGGTGTGATATATACACCCTTTTCGTTCTTTACGCCCTTTATCCTCTGGTGCAGCATCTCCTCAATGATTGCAGCAAGATCTGCCTTTGTCTGAGGGTCTGATACCTCATTCAGGTACATGAATACTGTGATAAACGGTGCCTGTCCGTTTGTAGTCATGAGTGTGATGACCTGATACTGAATCATCTGCACACCGCGGTTGATTTCTTCCTTGACACGAAGCTCTGCGACCTCGTTGATTTTTTCCTCATCCAAATCAAGTCCAACGCTCTCGAACTCCTTTAGTACCTGCTTTCTGAACTTCTCACGGCTGACCTGTACAAATGGTGCCAGATGTGCAAGCGAGATACTCTGTCCACCATACTGTGAGCTGGCAATCTGTGCGATAGCCTGGGTAGCAATGTTGCAGGCTGTAGAAAAGCTCTTTGGTGTATCAATCATAGTCTCACTGATTACCGTGCCGTTCTGAAGCATGTCCTCAAGGTTTACCAGACAGCAGTTGTGCATATGCTGTGCAAAATAATCCGCATCATGGAAATGGATAAGTCCCTTCTCATGTGCCTCAACTATATCCTCCGGAAGCAGGAAACGGCGTGTGATATCCTTGCTCACCTCACCTGCCATGTAGTCACGCTGTACACTGTTTACAGTAGGATTCTTGTTGGAATTCTCCTGCTTTACCTCCTCGTTATTGCACTCAAGAAGGCTAAGAATCTGCTGGTCCGTAGAGTTTGACTTACGCACGATTGCTCTCTTGTATCTGTAAGTGATGTAGTTTCTTGCTACGGTAAAGGCACGCTTGTTCATAAGCTGGTTCTCTACCATATCCTGTATCTCCTCAACGCTTGGAGAACGCTTCATGTTCTCACATGCAGTCTCCACATTGCTTGCTATTTCCTCAATCTGATCAGCAGTAAGCTTCTCATAGTCCAGCACCGAATCGTTTGCCTTTCTAATGGCAGCTACAATTTTAGCTGCATCAAATATGTCCTCACTGCCGCTTCGCTTGATGATTTTCATGTAAATTTCTCCTCTCTGTATATTATATGCCATAAAATCTGTCATCCTATATATAGTGCTGCCACTTAACCCGCATACTATATATATGTATTTTATCATGTGTAATGGCACAAAATATGCAGCTATAAATGAGATGTAATCATTAATTAATGTCACAGCCCGTCAATGTAAAGCAGGCGTTTCATCAAACAATTACGATATAGCTACATATAAAATGCCATATTATTTAATACAAATCTGTGCATCTGTCTTTTGATGACAATCTAAATTATACAAGATATTGTTGCTATGTCAATACGCTCAACAATATTTTGTAGCATTTTGGCTTATTGCACAAAAAAAGCCACAATATTTATGCTACTTTTTCAACTCTATAGTCATTTTGTTCCCGGTAGTTTCGAATAGTTACTCACCGGTTACATGTTGAGCTCTTCCATATTGTCAATCACCCTGTCCAAAAAACCAAGCATCGTGTCAAACTCTTCCTTAGAAAAGCCTTTGTGCATGGCTTCCTCTATTACCCTTATATTTTCTCTCACCCTGTTTTCGTGGTCAAGCGCTTTTTGCGTCAGCTCAATCCTCTTAAGTCTGGCATCATTTTCCATAGGTGTGCGCACGATATAGCCGTTTTTTTCAAGACTTTTAAGCATATTGGTCACGGTTGCCCCCGACAGGTGAAACTTAGCCTCGATATCCTTTTGAAATATATTTTGGCCCGGATTGTCCATAATATATCCAATCATCATGCCCTGGCTTCGCGGTATACATTCGGTTTTGCTGCACCTTTTTCTGTCAAAATATCTGTCTATGCTCCTGCTGATACGCCCTATCTTGTGTCCTAAATATTTATCCGGTGTAAACTCCTTCATAACTGAAATCCTTTCATAAATTTTTCTTGACAATAAAAAATGTATATCTATAATATAGTTAGCACACTAACTAATTAAATGCAAGCATTTTTTTTTAGTCTGTTTTAATCAAATTAAAATATAATAAGAAAGGACAAAACATATGTTAAAAACATTAGGTGCCCAAATAAAGGAATACAAATGGGCTTCAATTGCGACACCTGTTTTCATGCTGCTTGAGGTGGCTGTGGATACCATAATCCCCCTTCTAATGGCATCAATCATAGACAATGGTGTCAATAAGGGCGACACAAGGCATATCTATATCATGGGTGTGTGGATGATTGTCGCAGCACTGTTTGGTCTTTTGACAGGATGTCTCGGTGCAAAATATGGTGCAAAGGCCGCCATGGGCTTTGGAAAGAATCTGCGTGCTGCAATGTTTCGCAATATCCAGACCTTTTCCTTTGCAAATATCGACAGATTCTCATCTGCGAGCCTTGTCACACGTATGACAACCGATGTGACCAACATCCAGAATGCTTACATGATGATGCTTCGCATGGCTATGAGAGCCCCTGCATCCATAATATGTGCGATGGCTATGTCATTTTTCATCAGCCCTCGCCTTGCGACAATATACTTAATCGCCGTCATCGTGCTCGGAGCTTTGCTGCTTTTCATCAGTAAAGCAGCCATGAAATACTTTGACAGAGCCTTCAAGCGCTATGATGACCTGAATGAAAGCGTACAGGAAAATGTATCCGCTATCCGTGTTGTAAAGGCATACGTCCGTGAGGATTATGAGAAGAAACGTTTTTCAAAGGCAGCAGAAAATATTTACGATGTATTTGTGAAGGCTGAGAGCCTTGTGGTATACAACTCTCCGCTCATGCAGTTTACAGTGTATGCCTGCATCCTGCTAATCAGCTGGCTCGGAGCTCATATGGTGGTAAGCAGCACTCTCACTACAGGTGATCTGATGGCGCTTCTTACCTATTGTATGAATATTCTGATGAATCTCATGATGCTCTCCATGGTTTTTGTAATGATTTCTCTCTCGCTCGCATCCGCAAGACGAATCAGCGAGGTATTAAATGAGCAGAGCACACTGCACAATCCAAAGGAACCGCTTTACGACGTGCCTGACGGAAGCATAAGCTTTAAGCATGTGACCTTCAGATATTCAGACACCGCTGAGACTCCGGTTCTGTCAGATATAAATCTCGACATAAAATCCGGTGAAACCATCGGCATCATCGGAGGCACGGGAAGCTCGAAATCCTCCCTCGTAAACCTGATAAGCCGTCTCTATGACACAGACACAGGCTCCGTAACCGTCGGAGGCCACGATGTGCGTGAGTACGACATGGACACTCTCCGAAACAAGGTAGCCGTTGTGCTCCAGCAGAATGTGCTTTTCTCAGGAACCATACTCGAAAATCTGCGCTGGGGTGACAAAAATGCTACCACGGATGAGTGTATCAATGCCTGCAAAATGGCATGCGCCGATGACTTTATCGAGTCATTCCCTGACAAGTACAACACCTACATAGAGCAGGGCGGAACCAACGTGTCCGGAGGTCAGAAGCAGCGTCTGTGTATCGCAAGAGCTCTGCTTAAAAAGCCAAGGATACTCATACTCGACGACAGCACATCCGCTGTAGATACAGCAACAGATTCAAAAATCCGTGCTGCCCTTGCAAAAACAATTCCGGGAACCACTAAGCTCATCATCGCACAGCGTATCTCATCTGTCATGGATGCTGACCGTATCATCGTGATGAATGACGGAAAAGTGGACGGCTTTGACACTCACGAAAATCTGCTGAAAAATAATGAAATCTACCGCGATGTCTACGATTCACAGACAAACGGCGGAGGAGACTTTGATGAAGGAGGTGCTGCCTGATGCCAGGACCAGGAGGACCAAGGGGTCCAAAACCCAAAATCAAAAATCCCGGTAAGCTTTTTGCACGCCTCATGGGATTTATTTTCAAGAAATATTTACCAGCCTGCATAATTGTTGTGATATGTATCTTTGTAAGTGTACTTGCAAATGTGCAGGGAACCATGTTTACCAAGAACCTGATTGATGACTATATAGTACCGCTGCTTAAGACAGGAACTCCCGACTATGGACCGCTCCTTGCAGCAATGGGAAGGGTTGCCGTATTCTACGGCATCGGAGTCATCAGCACGTTTGCCTACAGCAAAATAATGATCTACGTATCACAGGGTACGATTAAGAACCTGCGTGTTGAGCTCTTTTCCCACATGCAGGATCTGCCAATCCGATACTTTGACTCACATGCGCACGGCGATATCATGTCGATTTATACAAACGATATCGATACACTCCGCCAGCTAATCAGCCAGAGTCTTCCGCAGATACTTAACAGTGCAATCACTGTTGTGAGCGTTTTTGTTTCAATGGTCATATTAAATATTCCGCTCACCGTGCTCACTATTGTGATGGTAATAGTAACAACAGTCGTGACAAAGAAATTTGCAGGCTTCTCGAGCCGCTATTTCCTTGCACAGCAGCGCGACCTCGGAAAGGTTAACGGCTTCATCGAGGAGATGCTCAACGGCCAGAAGGTGGTCAAGGTATTTACCCACGAGCAGGAAAATATCGAGGCCTTCGACAAGATAAACGATGAGCTCTTTGAAAGCGCCTACAATGCCAACATGTACTCCAACATGCTCGGTCCTGTAAACGCACAGATTGGAAATCTTAGCTACGTGCTCTGCGCTCTTGCCGGCGGTGTCATGGCTCTTTCAGTCTTTGGTGGTCTGACACTTGGTAAGCTTGCGAGCTTTCTGACCTTTAACAAGAGCTTTAACATGCCTATCTCGCAGGTCAGCCAGCAGTTCAACAGTATCATCATGGCGCTTGCCGGATGTGACCGTATCTTCTCACTGCTCGACGAATCGCCTGAAACTGACGAGGGCTATGTCACACTGGTAAATGCTAAGGAGGAAAACGGAAAACTTACTGAAACACCTGAGCGTACCGGCTTATGGGCATGGAAGCACACCCATCAGGCAGACGGCTCTGTGGACTACAAAAAGCTCGAGGGCGATGTGGTATTTGACGATGTGGATTTCGGATATGTGCCTGAGAAAATTGTGCTGCATGATGTGGACCTTTTTGCAACACCCGGTCAGAAAATTGCCTTTGTAGGCACCACCGGAGCAGGAAAGACTACTATCACCAACCTTATCAACCGCTTCTACGATATAGCAGACGGCAAGATAAGATATGACGGCATCAATATAAACAAGATTAAAAAGGCTGATCTGCGCCACTCTCTTGGCATTGTTTTGCAGGATACACACCTTTTCACGGCTACTGTCATGGAAAACATCCGCTACGGCAAGCTCGATGCCACAGATGACGAGGTATACGCTGCTGCCCGCCTGGCAAATGCTGACACGTTTATCCGCCAGCTTCCTGACGGCTACAATACCGTGCTGACAGGTGACGGTGCAAACCTAAGCCAGGGCCAGCGCCAGCTTCTTGCCATCGCACGTGCCGCTATCGCCGATCCGCCTGTGCTCATCCTCGATGAGGCTACAAGCTCAATTGATACACGTACCGAGCGTATTGTTCAGGACGGCATGGATAAGCTCATGCATGGCCGTACTACATTTGTTATTGCACACAGGCTTTCTACTGTCAGAAACAGCGACTGCATTATGGTTTTGGAGCAGGGACGCATTATTGAAAGGGGAAGTCATGATGAGCTGATTGCAAAGAAGGGAAAGTATTATCAGCTTTATACCGGAAAGACTGCTTAATTCAGTGTCATGGCATGACTACGAAAACCGGGAGACCGGGAATGCAGTAAGGGGCACACCCTCATGTGCGCTAACGCTTTGCTGTTAAGATTCTGTACGAATTATGCTTTATAGTGTTTCTATGCTTGACGAAACCGGCTTTTATGCGCCGTCCATGGCGCATAACACCTTGCCCAGCCATCCATGGCTGGGCATTTCTGTGTTTCATGTGCATAATTCTACAGTATCTAACCAGCTTCGCTAGTCGCTTACATGAGGGTGTGCCCCCCTGCCGCATTCCCGGTCTCCCGGTTTTCTTACGCTGTGACTGAATTTTCACCTGGCCAGTTTTTAGTAATTCAAAAGATTACATTTTTGATACAAATTCTGCAATTTGACCATCAACATATAGGATGTGATTAACTAACCACTCTGTGAGATACTTTAAAATACCCATAATCTGTTCATCCTGATCTTTTATTTCATCATTGTGATGTTCAATAAATTCATCAAGTTTGTGTATAAATTCCTGATGCTGAATTTTTTGAGTAAATAATTTTTTATAATTGATAGACTCCATATACTGCTCTTCATCAGTAAAATGTTTCGCTGTATAATCACGAAGGTCTTCCAGTATCATATCAATTCTATCATATTTATCAGGTGTATTCTCGTCATGAAGCAGTTCATATGCCTCATCTGCATATTTAAACAACTGCTTATGCTCTTCGTCTATCATATCTATGCCGATATAATATTCTGGTTTCATTTCATACATATATTCATCCTTCTTTCATTATTATTTTGCTTTGAAAATCCATGCCCTTCCAGTATATAACTGAAAATGCTATTGTCTGAAACATCTCCTGTTTTCATATATGGCATCAGGTTTTTCCAAAACATTCTCTAATCGTTTTTGAAATATCTGAATCAATAAAATCTTTACTTGCCATGTCATCAAGGATATCACATGTTTTTTCATGGGATAATCCTTTTTTATAAGGTCTATCTTCCGTAAGAGCCTGATAAATATCAACACATGCCATCATACGTTCCGGCTCATTTAATTCATCAGCGGTTTTTCCAAAAGGATACCCTTTTCCATTTAATTTTTCATGATGGAAAGCTGCCCAGTCTCGTATTTCTTCAAAATCATTAACCTCTGATAATATAAGATATGTATAACCGGCATGATTTTTCATTTTAGAAAATTCATCATCCGTAAGCTTATCCGGTTTTTCCAGAATTTCATTGCCTACCGCCATTTTTCCTATATCATGCAGTGCACCTGCTAAATACATTTTCTGTACAGTGATTGAATCATATCCCATATATTTTGCAAGCTGGGAGGCTTTTTCAGCTACTCCTATAGAATGCCTGCTTGTAAAAGAGGATTTATAATCTACAATCTTTGCAAAGAAATCCGCAACATCTTTACACATTTCCCAATCAAAAAACAGCTTTTCTCTTGGGATAGCTTCCCATAGCTTCGTTTCAAAAGAATCATCGCTTAAACACATAAAGGATTCTTTTGTGAATACATGATAAAAAGCATTAACACATTCCGAATCAAATAGACTATCCTTATTTTTGGAAAGATATTGACATATAAAATCCCAGCTATTATCATCAAAATCAATACTATTTCTTATAATATCAATGATATCCGCAAGGTGAATAATCCTTGCGAACAATGGAATTTCATTCCACTTTTTTTGAAAAGGGCCGGTTCCATCGGCATGTTCATGATGATACAAAATCACATTTGAAACATCTGTTTTAAAAGGAAGTTTAGTAACATTCTTTTCACCATATATACAATGGAGATTTGTTTTTTCCTCGGATAAATCTTTTTTAAGGTCAATAACAGAATCCTTTTTAAGCTCCTCAGAAATATATTGTGTCAGAGCATTGTCATGCAGTAAAGCACACATGGCTAAATCTTGTAACGCATCACCTTGAATTGCCCAATATTCAGCCATGCATACGCTTATATAAGCCACTCTTTTTCCATGTTTGTTTGTGATATTTACCAGCTCTGCTTCTATGCAGTCCAAAGCATAGGAACAGGCTCCTATAAGTCCAACAATATCTATACTTAGCATTTCCATAATCCATGCAGATTGCAATATGCATATATTGCTTTCCTATCCATATTTTCCTCCCTTTAGCTTCTCCATGTATTTGAATGGTATTCTCCAAATAGCCATTAATTCATATTATTTAGGATTAATTGACTATAAATATTATATAGTATTATAGTACTTTAGTCAATACAAAACAGTAATAATTCCTATTTTTAATAATTTAATATTATCCTTTATGTTCTAAGAACCGCCAAAAAATCAGTTTTAAAATTCATTAATTATCTAGTATTTATGTATCATAAAAAGTACAGCCGATTTATTGAGACTGCTTATTTTATCTGATACAATAAGGAAAATTGAGATTTTATTTTATAAGGAGGAATCAATAATGAGAGGTGTCGAAACCCGAATTCAGGAAATCAGACATAAAATCTTTACAGAGGTTGCACGTATGGCTTATCATACAGAATGGCCTGTTAAAGAACGTATGGAAGCTCTTCCATATAAGATTATTCCCGGTGAAAAAGGGAATTTCAGAAACGATGTATTTTTGGAGCGTGCTATAGTTGGAGAGAGACTTCGTCTGGCAATGGGACTGCCTAACCGCAGTGCGGCAGAGCATTCACCTATATCAGATGGCATCGAGGCTGCCGATAAAGATGAAACCTACTATACGCCGCCTCTTATCAATGTTATAAAATTTGCCTGTAATGCATGTCCGGAAAAAAGAGTACATGTGACAGACGGCTGTCAGGGATGTCTGGCTCATCCATGCATGGAGGTATGTCCAAAAGATGCTATATCTTTGGACCGCACAACCGGAAAATCTGTAATTGACCAGGAAAAATGCATCAAGTGCGGACGCTGTGCAAGCGTATGTTCATATAATGCAATTATTGTTCAGGAACGTCCATGTGCAAAGGCCTGTGGCATGGATGCCATTTCTTCTGACGAAAACGGCAAAGCAAATATCGATTATGATAAGTGTGTTTCGTGCGGACAATGCCTTGTCAACTGTCCTTTTGGTGCGATTGCTGATAAATCCCAGATTTTCCAGACTATCAGAGCAATACAGTCCGGTGAAAAGGTATATGCTGCAGTTGCTCCTGCATTTGTTGGACAGTTTGGTCCAAAGGTTACTCCCGGAAAGCTACGTGCTGCCATGAAAGCTCTTGGTTTTGCAGATGTATTTGAAGTAGCTATAGGAGCAGACCTATGTGCCAAGCAGGAGGCCGAGGACTTCCTAAAAGAAGTACCGGATGAGCTTCCTTTCATGGCAACCTCATGCTGTCCGGCATGGTCAGTCATGGCTAAAAAGCTCTTCCCTGAGCATGCAAAATGTATCTCAATGGCACTTACACCTATGACACTCACTGCACGTCTTATAAAGCAGCATAATCCAGATGCACGCGTGGTATTTATCGGACCATGTGCTGCCAAAAAGCTCGAGGCTATGCGACGCAGTGTACGAAGCGAAGTGGACTTTGTACTCACCTTTGAAGAGATGACCGGTATTTTTTCCGCAAAGCATGTGGACCTTGAAAATATCGAGGAAGACCCTGCAGGTGTCAGCGATGCTTCAACAGACGGAAGAAACTTCGCAGTCGCAGGAGGTGTGGCACAGGCTGTTGTTAATGTCATAAAGCGTGATCATCCGGATCATGAAGTAAAGGTAGCAAATGCAGAAGGTTTAAAAGAATGCCGTCAGCTTCTTAAACTTGCAACTTTAGGCAAGTATCCCGGATATCTTCTTGAGGGTATGGCATGTCCCGGAGGCTGTGTTGCCGGTGCTGGAACCATGCAGGCAATTAAGAAATCACAGACTTCTGTCGGATTGTATGCAAAACAGTCTACTCATAAAACATCAAGCGAAACTGAGTATATCAAGGAACTTGACAAGCTTGTAGATTAATATCAATAAAAAAGAGGATATATGGATATGTATAAATCCATATGTCCTCTTTTTATTACCGGTTATCATATAATATTAAATTAGTAATAGTTATTATTTTTGATTAATAATAATAACTATTATTGTTATTAAAATTATATTCTCTTGATAACTTAAAATAATTATGTTTTTTTGCGTTCAAAAATATATTTACTATCTGATGATAAATCAGACCTGAATATATAACCAAGCCTATTAAACTTTTTTATATCATCAGGATTTTCAATATCATTTTCCGCCATGAATCGAACCATCTCACCGCGAGCCATCTTAGCATAAGTTCCTTTTGTTACCAGTTTATTGCCTGCTTGCTCGCAGAATGAAATTGTAATATATTTATCCTGCGGTGTAAGATACTTTTCTATGCACTTAGAATACTCCTTTGATGCAAGATTAATTATAATTCTGCTTTTATCAATTATTGAACGATACAAAATATCATGCCAGTACTCATACAGATTTTTTGCATCTTCTATTTCGACCTTTGCCTGCATTTACAAGCGGTATGGTGTTACTCCATCCATGGGTTTTAAAACACCATAAAAAGCGGATAGTATTCTCAAGTGATTTTGTACATACTCAAACTGGCTATTTTCAAACACAGATGGTGCCATATATTGAAATGCAATTCCTTCGTATGATAAAACAGCCGGTGTAAGCATATGGTATATATCCATATTTTGCAATCTGTTAAAGTTCAGTTCTGCAATTTTTTCATTACATTTCCAGATAGTCTTCAGTTCTTCTTTTGACTTACCCTTCAGCCATCTTTGTATCTCTGATGTTTTATCAATAAATTCTGGCAATCCATCCGGTGCTATGCTGTCAGTATCTGTAATCATCTTTTTAGCAGGTGATAATATTATCTTCATTAATCTAATTCCTTAAGCATATTTTCAGGATCATTTGCTGCTTTGACCTTATCATTGGCTTTAATGATAACTCCCTGTTCATTGATAAGATACGTGGTTCTTACAACACCCATAGAGACTTTTCCATAGTTTTTCTTTTCTTTCCATACATCATATGCTTCAATGACTTTGCGCTCCGGATCTGCTAAAAGAGTAAATGCCAGTCCGTATTTTTCCTCAAATTTCTTGTGAGAGGCTACAGAATCCTTGCTTACCCCAAGAATAACTGCTCCTTTTTCTGTAAATTGAGGATATCTCTCTGAAAAGCCACATGCCTGCTTAGTGCATCCGGCTGTATTATCTTTGGGATAAAAATATAAAATTACTTTTTTTCCTGCATAATCACTTAACTTATGCATTTCTCCATTCTGATCCGGTAATTCAAAATCCGGTGCCTTTGTTCCTGCCTCTAACATCGATTATTCCTCCACTTCCGTAAAATCAGTTTGTTTTATTGTCTTTTTATTTCCAGCACTTTCTATATAATATTGACCTGAATCATCTTCATTGCTTCAATTGCTGTCTTATGGCTTTCAGGTGTTACGCAGGCGCAGGCATTTTCTATTACAAACACCTCTGCGTCGTTACAGAACGTCTTTGCAATCGCTACGTTGCTTATTACGCATATTCCTGTGCAGAATCCGCAGAAATAAATCTCTGTATCGCTGTTGTCATATCTCGCAAGCAGTTCGCCAAGCTCTTTGCTGCCAAAAGTCGGCTTGTCAATATAAGTCATATCGTCACAATTAACTCCACGCTCATTCATTGCATCTTTAAGACGGCTGTCTACTTCCCATCCGTTTGTCCCTTTAATGCAATGCGCTACCGGAAGCTTCTTTCCTTCCTGAGTATTCAGATAGTTTTCATCATGTGTATCTCTTGTGAATATCACGTCATCATATTTGCCTGACCTGATTTCCTCTGCAATAGCATTTGTTGCCACGTCGCACTCTTTGTTTCCAAGAACTCCTGTAATAAAATCATTCTGTGCGTCCACTACTACTAAAATTTTCTTTGCCATAATTATTTTCTCCTACATATATATCACTATAATATTTTTAGTCGAAATATTCAATTTTGTCTTGTTTTCAGAACATATGTTTGTTATAATATATTTGGTGCTACCCAACACGGTAGGCGGTTGGCCTCCACCAGAGAGTTATAGCTCTGTTTACATTGAAATCCTATATGGAAATCTATCAAGGAGGTTTGTGCTTATGCTGACCATTAGTGACCTTATTGCAGTGCTTGCATTGTGTGCGACTTTTTACAGTCTTGGTTACATGCATGGAAAGCATGATTCCAAGACACAAAAATAACCGCCCTGGTCTGGTAAACTGTGGCGGTTATTTTTAATCAATACATATATCAGGCTAACCGTCTATCGGTAGCACTTCTTTTATACTATATTAACATCTAATCGCCTTTGTGTCAAACATATATTCTATTTATCCAAAATCCCGTCAAACACAAATTGAGCAAAATGCCAAATCAATATTACTTCATTTATTCTTCCTCTTTAATCACCTTTAGGAAACGCTTGACCTCCGCCCATGCACGCTTGGACTCCGGGAAATTGAGGTATCCCATCTGGAACACATGAAACATGCCCTCGTACACTGACAGGCGTACCTTAACGCCCTGGTTTCTTGCCTTTGCAGCGGCATCGACTGAGTCAGATAAGAGCATCTCTATTGAACCAGCCTGTATGAGCATTGGTGGAAAGCCTCTGAAGTCACCAAACAGCGGCGATATGTATGGATCCATTTTATCGTGGTCACCGGGATAGTCATTCACGTAGATGAGACTGTCCCTTGTGTTTCCAAACAGAGGGTCCTTTTCATAGTTTGTCTCGTAGGATTCTCCGCCCGCTGTGAGGTCGGTCCATGGTGACATAGCTACTATTCCTGCCGGAAGCGGCATGTCGTGGTCGCGAAGATACATGGTAAGGCACATTGCAAGGCCTCCGCCTGCTGAGTCTCCTGCCAGCACAATCTGTGAGCCAAACCAGCCCTGTGACAAAAGCCATTTATAGCAGGCTATGGCATCCTCCAGTGCTGCCGGATACGGATGCTCCGGTGCCACGCGATAGTCAGGCGTGAGCACTGAGCAGCCATCACTTACCTCATTATAAAGGCCTGCAAACACATAGTATGCATTGCGCACCGCACCCATGTAACCACCACCGTGCAGCTGCAGTATCACACGCTCTGTATTTGGATTTTCCTTTGAGGATAAGAGCTTCATAGTGAAACCGCCCATGTCTATATCCTCTGTCACAAAGCAGTCCGGAACAAGCCATGCAGGTTCCCTCATTCGCTTCCTGAGCTCTCCGGATTTTATTTTTTTGCCGATTGCAAGGTCATTTGTGATATGACCCATCAGATTAGCAAGGATTTTGCCCTGTATACTGACTTCTTCATCTGCCACGGCTGCATCGCTATGAGCTTTTTCCTCGTGCTCATTTTTCATGGCAGATAAGGGATTCTTAAACGTCTTTTCAAGCTTATTTCCTAATGTTTCTATTAATCCAGCTTCATTATCACCATTTCTGTCAGCGTTTTCAATTTCCGGATGGTAGCTTCCCATCTCCTCATCCTCAAACATATGCGAATTTCCTATTCCATGAAAGCCTATCATATATGAAATCTCCGTTTCAGCTCTGTTCTGGCTCTTTTGTCACCGATAATCAGTGTTCCGAGGAACAAAAACAGCGATGCTCCCATCGCTCCCATTGCCAGATATGGGAACCAGATGACCTTGACTGCCACAAGTATCATCGCAATCATGCTCATCAGCACAAGAAAAAGCTGCATCATCATGTAGCTCTGCCAGTTTCTTATGTTTACTATCATAAGTATTATTGTGGCAAGAACCATCGCCAGTATGGCACTTGGGAACACAAATGTAAGTGCCCAGCCCCTGGCTCCTGTGAGCAGGTCTATGCCCTCGAGAAACAGCACCGTGAATACAAATGTGCTTACAATTTTAAATATATATCCATTTCTTCCGACTATTGCCAGGCGAAGTGTCACATTCGCATAGATTACAACAAGAAGAACTATAATGCTCCAGTTTATCTCCCGGTCTGTCATGTAATCAGCGGTTGTCATCACAATCTGTCCTACTATAGACACAAACAATATGATATTTTCCAGTAATCTGTACTTTCTTGATGCACCCTTGACGTCCGGGTATCTCGTACCGTTGTCATGACTTGCTGTACTTTTTTCAAATTTCGCCGTGCCATCTGTCGGTTTTTCTGCGCTGTCAGTGTCGTTAGTGCCATTTATCAGCTTTGCTGCACTATCTGTATCGCCGGTGCTCTCATCCGACACATTATTATGCTGTCCAAAAGCTCCTGCTATGTTCTTATGGTCCGATGACATGTCAACCGGTGCCACAACCTGCTGGCAGAGCGGGCATTTATCGGTATTATCGGTTATATAAACACCGCATTTCATGCATTTAGTCATAATACTCTCCATTTGTTTCAATTGTCACATCCACTCCGTCATTTACAAGCTTCCTGAAAAAGCTTCTCTGAATCATCGTATCTGCCAGAATAGATGAAAAAGTAAACACCAGTGTGTCCTTGTAGGAGCAGATGGTGCCCTTCATCGGCTGTCCCTTTGACATAGGTATAAAGGAATAAAAGCCTGTTATATACGGCTCGTATTCCGGCTCCACCTTTATATTTCCAATATTAGTGATAGTGGTGGTGTTTGCCAGTGCCGACTGCGTATAGACCGCCTTCATTGCCAGATTTTTTATAAAAAGAGGCACCGGTCTCATCAGGATATTTTTCTGATTTGATACACTGTATGAGAAAAGGTCCTCCAGATGCTCCTTTGAAATCTGTGAATTGATGGAATCCGTTACTATTTTAAGCACCTCCTCAAATGTGTAGGTGCTGTTTTGCGGCCTGAACTCAGCTGATATCATGACGAAAAAGTTCTTTGTGGTCACTGAGTCAAAATAAGGACGAAGATTCACCGGAACCGCAACCCTGACAGGCATATCGTTTGGCATGCCGTGAAAACACTCCTGATACACACTCCACACAAAGCATGCCACCAGGTAATCATTTATGGAAACTCCATACCTGTGGCAGACCTGCTTCAGCTGCGATACAGGCATCATGCCATGTATCAGTCCAAACTCTCCATCCGGTACCTTTTCCAGCTTTAAAAGATAAGCCTTCTGCCTGTTAAAGCCGCTTGGCTTACTTGATTTATAGTTCTTTACAAAGCTGTCCTCTCTATTTAGGGATGTGCCCTGCGTCAGCGAATCGCCCTTTAGCTTTGCAAGCGTGGGATGTGTGAGACGCAGATACTGGTAGGTTAGCTCCCTAAGGAAATTGATGCCGCCCATGCCGTCTGTAAGCACATGGAATACCTCAAGATTTATTCTGTTCTTATAATATGTCACTCTGAAAAGATAACTGTGATTCTTGTTCGGTCTTATGAATCTGCACGGAAATGTATTTTCCTCATGCACCTTTGGTGCCTTTTTTCCATTTTCCTCAAAATAGTTCCAGAACACTCCCATCCTGAGTCTTACATTAAACAGACCAAACTTCGGAAGCACTATATCCAGCGCCTCCTGCAGCTTTTCACTGTCAATATCATCACTTAATGTGACTGAAATCCTATATACATTTGTCATGCTCTCCCCCGCTATACTAGGGAACAGATTTGCTGTGTTGTCCAGCTTGTCCCAGCGGATTGAACGCGTTTTCGACATTTTAAATTCCTCGCTTATTATAATGATATAGCGAAGCAGTGCTCTAATCGAGCCTGCCGTACACCTCCATCGGCACATATGCCTTTATCTGTATCCCATCGGTCACATATTCCTCAGTCACAAGCTCGCCCTGTTTTCTGATGAGCTGTATCACGCCTGCCTTATCATATGGGATAATTCTCTCGATATATATCTTGTTTTCTCTTAGTATCTCCTCTAAAAGAGATTTTACCTCATCTAATCCCAGATCCTTTGCTGCTGAAATATTAAGAGTATAGTCCGCCCTGAAATCATGCAGTGGTTCGCTGTCTATGCGGGCATCCTGCTTATTAAAAAGTGTGACAAATTTCTTGTCTTTTACACCTAAATCGTCCAATGTCTGATAGGTTATGAACATCTGCTTTTCGCGCTGCATGTTTGATGCGTCCACCACATGGAAAATGATGTCAGCGTACTTTGCCTCCTCGAGCGTACTCTTGAAGGCTTCTATCAGATGATGCGGCAGCTTCCTGATAAAACCGACCGTATCAGTTAAAAGCACCTGCTGCTTTCCATCAAGCGCAAGAATACGCGTTGTAGGGTCAAGCGTTGCAAAGAGCTTATCCTCCTCAAGCACATCTGCCTCTGTCAGGTGATTTAACAGCGTAGACTTACCTGCGTTAGTATATCCTACTATCGCAACAACCGGTACCTTGTTTTTCTCACGCTTTGCCCTCGTGATATCTCTGTGCTTCTGCACCTCTTTCAGCTCTCTTCGAAGCTGTGCTATCCTGTCATTTATGAGACGGCGGTCCACCTCGAGCTTTTTCTCTCCGGGACCTCTTGTTCCTATTCCACCGCCAAGCCTCGACATGGACTTTCCAAGCCCAGACAAACGGCTTAATCTGTACTTGAGCTGAGCCAGCTCAACCTGTATCTTGCCCTCACTTGTTGTGGCTCTTGA
Organism: Agathobacter sp.; assembly: GCF_977054825.1. Lineage (NCBI taxonomy): Bacteria > Bacillati > Bacillota > Clostridia > Lachnospirales > Lachnospiraceae > Agathobacter > Agathobacter sp. The sequence goes on along the minus strand of NZ_CDRTEH010000009.1, from coordinate 15,181 downwards.
TGCGAAAATATCAAGGATGACAAGTGTCCTGTCCATGACCTTTGTGTCAAGGTACGTCTCCAGATTTTTCTGCTGTGCCGGACTCAGCTCATCATCGCACACAATGCCTGTTGCCCCTGTACTCTCCACAAGCTCTGCTATCTCTGCCACCTTGCCGGTGCCGACATACGTGCCCGGATGAATTTTTTCTCTTCTTTGGATAAGTGTGCCTACAACTGTCGCGCCGGCTGTCTTTACCAGCTCCGCAAGCTCTGAAAGTGAATCATCCGCATCATCACCATCCTGCTCGCTCACTCCGACGAGCACTACTCTCTCCTCAATATCCTCTATCTTAATAGTATCTGCCATAATCTATCTGGTCTCCAAAAACTGATATTCTCTTGCTGCATCCTCATCATCAGGATAATCCTTCATGTATTCCTCCATCTGGCTCTTTGCAGTGGCAAAATCACCGGAATACTCATACGCTATGATCATAGCCTTTGTTATCTGCTGCTTGTTCGGCACACTTTCAAGTTCAAGTGCGTTCTGAAAATAAGTAATCGCAGTGTCATAATTGCCATTGTCCATCTGCGCCTGCCCCATGTTCATCAGATCATACGAATCAGCCTCGCCGCTGTCTAAGTATTTCTTAAAATACTTCTGTGAGCTGTCATTGTCGCCCTGCTTCTGATATGCCTCACCCATATAGTAGTTTGCCTTGACAAGCTTCTCATCAATAGCCTTTTGCAGACTCTTTATTGCTGAATCATAATCTCCAAGCATGGTGTATATACGGCCTCTCTGCATATAGTCGTCAGCAGTTTTTGCCTTAAGCTTTAAGGCCTTATCCAGGTATTCCTTTCCCTGGTCGTTCATGCCATACTTTGACAGCGTCTCATAAACACCAAGATAGAGCTCATAATTATCATCATTCTCACTGAGCGCCGTCTTAAAATCCTTCATGCCCTTGTCTGAATCATTCTTGGCAAAATATATACAGCCCCTCAGATAGTATGCATCAGAATCCTTATTATAATCGATGATGGCCGTATATGTATCAATCGCTCCATCGACGTCACCGCTTAAATACTGTGCCTTGGCCTTATAATAGCATATGTCAAGCTCCTCTGCGCCTACTGAGCCAACCGACTGGTCCAGTGCCTTCTGAAATGCATCGACCGCATCATCATAGCTGCCGTTTTCTATACAGTTGATGCCATACTGTCTGTACGCATCCTTGTCCTTTGCCTTGTCGCCGGAGCCACAGCCGGAAAGCATGCCTGCTGTGAGCGCCACGGTGAGCGTAAGTGCCATAAATTTATTCTTTATCATAATAGTTCTCCATGTGTATAGTCTTCCCCTTATTATATATGTATTTGCCAAACTTGTAAATCCCGCCCTTACATTTCTACCAATGTGGGTTCACGGTGGGACAGGGCCGGTGACGTATACACTCTTGTGATTGCTACGCTACGCTGCCAAGATACTGTAAGAATTATGCCTTATAGGCTTTCTATACTCGACGAAACCGTCGAAACTCGCCTTCCATGGCTCGATTTCTCCTTGCCCCGGCGTCCATGCCGGGCCATTTCTGTGTTTCATGGGCATAATTCAACAATATCTAGACAGCTTCGCTATTCGCTCTCACAAGAGTGTATACGTCACCGGCCCTGCCCCACCGCGAACCGCGGATTATAAGATTGTAGGCTGAGATAGTACGATTTATGTGCGTGGTGGGTGATACACACCCACAAACCTCACCTTCCCATAAAAAATATAAGTATCGGTAAGTAGTGCAACACATCATCTCACATCTCTTCACAACATAGTAAGACGTAAGCACCGGCCACCGGTGCGCACACGTCACCCACACATTTTGCCACAGCGTAAGGGACGTAAGCGCCGGGGACGGCGTGCACATGTACTCCTGTGGGAGCGCATAGCGAAGCTGCTTAGTATCTGTAGGATTATGCTTAGAATAGCAGAAATGCACCGCCATGGACGGCGGGGCAAGGCGTTATGCGCCACGGACGGCGCATAAAAGCCGGTTTCGTCAGCCTGCGAAACACTCCGGGCATAATCCGTACAGACACTTGGCAGCGTAGCGTAGCGAACACAAGAGTATGTGTGCACGCCGTCCCCGGCGCTTACGTCCCGACCTACAAAAAAGAACCCCCGCGGGATGCACCCGCAGGAGTTCTTAAGCCCAATTTGTATTTAAAGGAGGAAGAAAAATTCTATGCCTCTAAATGCCAGATTTCATCATTGTACTGCTTGATTGTTCTGTCAGAAGAGAAGAAACCAGCCTTGCTGATGTTAACAAGCATCTTCTTAGCCCAAGCCTTCTTATCATCATAATCAGCGTAAGCCTTCTCTTTTGTCTTGCAGTAATCCTCAAAGTCTGGGAATGTCATGAACCAGTCTTTGTTGAGGAGCTCGTTGTAAAGTCTCTCTAAGTTCTCCTTAGAACCAACCTTCATCATCTCATCACTTACAAGGAAGTCAACAGCCTTCTTTAAGTCTGCATCCTTGTCATAGTAATCCTTAGAGCAGTAGTCGCCTCTCTCGTATCTGTCGATAACAGTCTGTGAATCCTCACCGAATACATAGATGTTCTCATCACCGACAAGCTCTGCTATCTCTACGTTTGCTCCGTCACTTGTTCCAAGTGTAACAGCACCGTTGAGCATGAACTTCATGTTTCCTGTTCCTGATGCCTCCTTAGAAGCAAGAGAGATCTGCTCTGAAATATTTGCAGCCGGGAATAATTTCTCAGCTAATGTTACGTTGTAGTTCTCAACCATGAATACCTTAAGGTATGGACTTACCTCTGGATCATTGTTGATAATCTGCTGTAAGCAGAGGATTGCATGGATGATATCCTTTGCAATGATATATGCAGGAGCTGCCTTTGCACCGAAGAAGCATGTGATTGGTGTAGATGGCTTCTTGCCTGCCTTGATCTCAAAGTACTTACGGATGATGTAAAGCACGTTGAGCTGCTGTCTCTTGTACTCGTGAAGTCTCTTAACCTGGATATCAAAGATTGAATTGTCAGGTACATCGAGATTCTGAGTCTTCTTTAAGTAAGAAGCAAGCTCTGTCTTCTTTGCATTCTTGATGTCAACGATCTTTGTGAGAACGGCGTCATCATTGATGAAATTTCCAAGCTTCTCTAACTCGTTTGCATCCTTCTTCCAGCCGTCACCGATAAGCTCTGTGATGTATGCTGAAAGCTCAGGGTTACAAGACATTAACCAACGACGGAATGTGATACCGTTTGTCTTGTTGTTGAACTTCTCAGGATATAACTTGTAGAAGTTATTGAGCTCTGTATTCTTTAAAATCTCTGTGTGGAGGTATGCAACACCGTTTACAGAATATCCGAAATGAATATCCATGTGTGCCATGTGTACAAGACCGTCCTTGATGATGTATGTGCTCTCGTCAGCTACCTTTGCGCGAACCTTGTTGTCAAGCTCACGGATGATTGGCATAAGCTGTGGAACCGCCTTCTCCAAGAAGCTGATTGGCCATTTCTCAAGAGCCTCTGCAAGGATTGTGTGGTTAGTGTATGCACAAACCTTTGATACAATCTCAATAGCCTCATCCATCAGGATGCCCTTCTCCTGAAGGAGACGGATAAGCTCTGGAATAACCATTGATGGATGTGTATCGTTAATCTGAACTGCTGCATAATCAGCAAGGTCATGTAAATTAGAGCCCTTTGCCTCTGCCTCTGCAAGGATAAGTCTTGCTGCGTTTGATACCATGAAATACTGCTGGTATACACGAAGGAGACGTCCCTTATCATCTGAATCATCAGGATATAAGAATAATGTAAGGTTCTTCTTGATATCATCCTTGTCGAAATCAATTGTGTCGCCTACGATTGACTCATCAACTGACTCGATGTCGAATAAGTGAAGCTTTGTTGTACGGTTGTTGTATCCAACTACGTCGATATCGTAAAGTCTTGACTGTACTGTGAATCCGCCAAAGCTTACAGGATATGTGATATCTGTCTTTGTAAGCCAGCTCTCCTTTGTAATCCATGGATTTGGAGTCTCCTTCTGGAGATTGTTCTCAAATACCTGCTTGAATAATCCGTAGTGGTAGTTGAGGCCTACACCGTCTCCGTTGAGCCCGAGTGTTGCGATTGAATCTATGAAGCATGCTGCAAGACGTCCAAGTCCGCCATTTCCAAGTGAAGGCTCAAGCTCGATTTCCTCGATTTCAGCAAGTGACTTTCCGTTCTTCTCAAGAGTCTCTTTAACTTCATCGTAGATGCCTAAGTTGATAAGGTTGTTTGATAAAAGCTTTCCGATAAGGAACTCTGCTGAGATGTAGTAGAGCTTTTTCTTTCCTTTGTTTGAAACCTTTTTCTCTGCCTTGTCTTTTACAAGCTCAAGTAATGCGTAGTATACTTCCTCGTCTGTACTAACGCTGATTCCCTTCTGAAGCTTTGTTTCGATTTCCTGCATGATTGCCATTTTGATTTCCTCCCAAATCTGTTATCATGTGTACACGCCAATGTGTCAAATTAACTAATTTTCATTTAGCGTGCTTAACTTCTTTGTGTCATTTGATGAATCAAGTATAATCCATTACACTGCACAATTCTTGCAGTATACAGTCGAAAACTTGCACAATCCTATCATTTTTCGGTATTTTTAGTGGCTTTTTAAGAAATAATATGCTAAAATATCATCATGAATATATTAGAATATGAAAATTATCACGAAGACAAAACACATGTGGAGCTTACGTTCCCATACAATACCTACCTGTGCTCTATTCCTCTTGATTTTTCCGGAGTTCCGCTGCACTGGCACGACGACATGGAGCTTATCTATATAAAGAAGGGCTGCGGTCATATATCTGTGGATTTTAAGGAGTACCATGTCACAGCGCCAAGCCTTGTGCTGATTCTGCCGGGACAGCTTCACTCTATAGACCAGTATATGGATGAATCGATGGAGTACGAAAACATTATATTTTCCCTGTCGATGCTGCTTCCCGGAAAGTACGATTACACCAAGGAGGATTTTCTTGCGCCTCTCGTAGCCGGCAAATTCACAGTTCCGACGGTTTTCACCCCGGTATACCCATACTACGAGGATGTCGTGGCTCCGATAGATGCCTGCGATGAGATTTGCAAGACGATGCCGCAGGGCTATCAGCTTTATATAAAGAGCAAGCTCTACGAGTTCTTTTTTGTGCTTGATAACCGCTGCCGCAATCTGACAAAGCCTCTAAAAAGCAAAAAGACTCTCGATAAGATGAAGGTTGTGCTCAAATATGTGGAAAATAATTATGCCGACAAAATCTCTATCGCTGATATCGCTGATGTAGCCGGTTTTTCCGAGTCCCATTTTATGAGGTATTTTAAAGAGACCATGGGCACATCATTTGTTGACTATTTAAAGGACTACCGCCTGACCATGGCTGCGAGGCTTTTGCAAAGTTCAGACAGCTCAGTGCTTTCTATTTCCGGTGAGGTGGGGTTTGAGAGCCTGTCTTATTTTAACAGAGCTTTCAAAAAGCACTATGGCATGACACCGCTGCAGTACCGCAAGGGCATTTAACATCACTCTGGGTAATTACGATACAATATTTCTTAAATAAACGATGGTAAATAATCATGAAAAAAAATACTTACATAAAAATGACTGCCCCATTCCGTGAAAATAACAGGGCAGCCCGAAAGCTTGAATTAATCAATAAAATATGCACTTATTTAGTTTTTATCACATACCCTGTGTACGTGCTGTATCTGTGCGTTTCGGCAGGAACCATGCTTGCACTCTCAATCATTGTTCCGCTTGTCGGCTTTACTTCTGTATCTGTTTTCAGATATATCGTAAACAGGCCACGCCCATACGAATGGTTTGATATGCCGCCTGTCATTCCAAAGGATACACACGGCAGATCTTTTCCAAGCAGGCACGTTTTTTCTGCATTTATAATTGCATTTACCGTTTTAATCTGCTCACCTGTCGCTTCGCCTTTATGGTTCATCGGCATTTTGCTTACAGTCCTTGCAACTATCATTGCCTGTGTCCGGGTGATATCAGGTGTGCACTTTATCAGCGATGTTTTAGGTGCCTTTGTTTTTGCAGCCATTGAAGCATATATAGTGACTGTTTTCTTCATATAATGATGAATCATGTATCTACACCATTTATCATCCGCTGATTAAACCGGGTGTTTTATAGATATCTGGTATATATCTACTAGCTATCGGTTGTTGTTTCCACCATCAACACTCTTTTTTATGGCATTTCCGGCATCATCTACGGCATCCTTTGCGCCGTCTATTACATCCTTGCCGGCATCGCCTGCTCCGTCTATCACATCCTTACCGGCATCGCCCGCTCCGTCTATCACATCCTTGCCGGCATTTCCCGCACCATCTATGATATCCTTGCCGGCATTCCCGGCATCGTCGGCGGCAGAGCCACCCCTTTGTGTGTTTTCAACCATTGAGGTGTCAGCCACATTACTATTGTTTCCACATGCCACAAAGGCTCCTACAGCAGCAAGTATCAGGCAAAGTGCCAATAAATATTTTATTTTTTTCATTGTATCAGTCTCCTTTTCGTTTTGGAGATAGTATGGGCAATTTACTGTTAATTATGCATTATTCTGAAATTAAATTATCATTACTGCTTTTGTTTCTCAGTATATCTTAATAATTACAAATAAACTAATTTTCCATAATCAACTCTTTAACTTGGGCTTCGTAATGAGTGCCGCGATATACGAAAAGATAAGTGCTGCCGATACTCCGACCGCACAGGCCTTAAAGCCGCCCTTAAACAGGCCTATAAAGCCCTCGCTGTCCACAGCCTCCTTCACACCCTTCCACAGTACATTGCCAAAGCCCAAAAGAGGTACATTTGCACCGGCACCTGCCCACTTTGAAAATGGCCCGTATATGCCGACAGCGCCAAGCAGCGCGCCTGTGCACACGAGCATTACCATAATTCTGCCCGGCATGAGCTTTGTTTTTTCCATTAAAATCTGTACGATGGCGCAGATGATCCCGCCCACGACAAATGCTTTTACATAATCCATTATATCCTTACGCCTTTCTTCTATTTTTGAACGTGTTATATATGTGAAGCCATCAGCTTCAAATTACAGCTTCAAGCACCACACCGTGTGCAATTCCCGGTACTGACTCGCCCTCATTGAAGCTGACAGGCGAAAGAAGTGCTCCTGTCGGCACAAAAAGTATGCGCTTCAATTCACCGCTTCTAAGCTTTGGCAGATAATATGCTGACAAAACAGTTGCCGAGCATGCACAGCCCGAACCGCCTGAGCCCGTGTTCTGGTTCGTCGCATCAAACATCTTCATGCCACAGTCCTCGTGATTTTGGCTTATGTCCACGCCTTTTTGCCTGCACAGGTCAATCAGTATCTTCTGTCCGACGCTTCCAAGATCTCCTGTCACTATCCTGTCGTAATAGGAGGCCTCTCTGCAGAAATCACTCAGATGATTTACTATCAGCTCACAGGCCGCAGGAGCCATGGCAGCGCCCATGTTCATGGCATCCTTTATGCCATAGTCCACCACAACTCCTGTTGTGATTCCTTCAATCTGCACCCTCCTTGATATCCCATTCGCCTTGCCACACCCAGTCCTTTCATTGTCGCACCCGGCTATTTCATTGCCACACCCGGCCGGTGCCTCATTACCACCTGCTCCACTGCCCACAATAAATGCTGCACTTCCTGTGACGGTCCACGTCGCTGACACCGGTCTTTGATTGGCATACTGATTAGGGAAGCGAAACTGCTTTTCGGCACTGCCGAAGTGACTTGATGTCACTGACACCGCATGCTTTGCATACCCTGCTGCCACAAATGCCGCGGCAAGCGAGAGCGACTCCCCACAGGTGGAGCATGCTCCATACACTCCAAACCACGGAATGCGGAAGTTTTCCACACCAAAGGTTGTGGCCATAGACTGTCCGAGCAGATCTCCTGCAAATACATAGTCCATGTCAGACGCATCCAGATGCGCTTTTCCAAGTGCCATTGTGAGAGCATCGCGCTGCATGGAGCTTTCTGCCTTTTCCCACGTATTCTGCCCAAATCTGTCATCCTTACCTACGATATCAAACAGACCTCCAAGCGGTCCCTCCGCCTCCTTTGTTCCAACAACCGAGCTGCTTTCCAATATAAAAGGAGCCTCCGCAAAACGGAGACTCCACTTTCCCAATTTTTGCTGCATACCGACTCTCCTTACTCTTAATCTCATCAAATCATAGATTCAATTAATGTCAGTATGCACAAACATATAAAATATATTCGTAACTATAATTCAAATATAACAGCTCTACTTGCCATCATATGACACAACTGCGTCCACATCATACTTGCTTAGAAGCTTTCTGCCATTAAGACCTGCAAGCTCAATAAGGAAAAGCATCTTCACGACCTCTCCTCCAAGCTCCTCCACAAGCTCTGCTGCAGCCTGCATTGTGCCACCTGTAGCGATGAGATCATCCACGAGAACCACCTTCTGACCAGGCTTTATTGAGTCCTTGTGCATCTCAATTGTTGCTGTACCATACTCGAGGTCATAGGTCTTTGATACAGTCTCACAAGGCAGCTTGCCTGCTTTTCTTACCATGACAAACGGCTTATGAAGCGCATATGCTATCGGCATGCCAAATACAAAGCCCCTTGATTCAGCTCCCGCTATCACATCAAAATCAAGTCCGTCAAGCCTCTTTATCATCTCGTCAATTGCAAGCTTTAATCCATCCGCATCCTGGATAACACTCGTCACATCGCGGAACATGATGCCCTTCTCCGGAAAATCCGGGATAGTTCTGATATAGTCCTTTACTGTTTTCATTGTATGTACCTTCCTTATGTGTATTTAATATGTATTTGTCCTTTTATATGCATTACCATTTTACTCTCTTCGGGCAGCATATGCAAATCAAAATCACTTCACCTTATGATATCCGTCTATGCACTCCACGACATCCACTATCTCTATCGTGCCGGCATGCGAATCAGCCACAAAGCGTATATCAAAGCTGCCGTATCTCATGCCATAGATATAGTCCTTTGCCTTATTGTATGCTGCTCTTGGGTCCTGTGCCAAAATATGCTCCACCGCAATGCGGGTGTCTTCATCCATACGGCTTTTTAGTGCCTCGTCACGCCAGATAACATGCACCGTATCCCATCTGTGCTCTGCGGCAAAGCCATCTGATGCCTGAGGATGTGAGTCTGCATATGCCAGATACGGCTTTATGTCATAGATTGGCGTGCCGTCAAGCATATCTACACCCGACACATGAATCACGGGACCCTTGCTGCTTTTGTACTCAACCCTGTCAAGCCTTACGGAGGACAAGCCCATGCCGTTTGGGCGAAAGGGCGAACGTGTGGCAAAAACGCCTCGCTTTTCCCTGCCTCCAAGTCTTGGTGGTGTGACGAGCGGTGTGAATTTCTCCACCCTGTTTTCGGAAAAGCCCCATATAATCCACAAATGCGTAAATTCCTCTATTCCACGAAGCGCATCGGGATTTTGGTATTTTGGTTCAAATACTATCTGCCCTGTCGCCTCAGGCACGAGGCCGCTCTGCCTCGGAATGCCAAATTTCTCTCCAAATCCGGTATGCATAATCGCAACCGGCTCTATAGTCTTCTCATACATATCTCTATACCAGTATTTTATTCAGTATATCATCCTCGAGCACAAGCTTCTTTGCCGCGTCGCGGTACTCCTTCTCATGCAGATATGTGTGCCTGAACGGCTTCATGGATGGTGCCATATCTATCGCATCCAGAAAATCCTGCTTTCTCATGCCAAGAGTGGCCGCATAGTCGAAAAAGCCTGTTCTTTTGAGCACTGTACACACTCTTACATATCTGTGGTTCTGCACTACACTCATGATGTAGGTTGCTATGCCGACCTGTATGCCATGAAGCTGCGGATGCTCAAGAATTTTATCAAGCGCATGTGAAATAAGATGCTCGCTGCCGCTGGTCGGTGCACTGCTTCCCGCTATCTCGTTTGCAATACCGCTCATGGCAAGCGAATCCACAAGCTCCTTTAGGAAAAGCTCATCCTTTATGCTCTCATAGGGTGTGCGCACAAAGCTGTTGACCGCCTTTTTTGCGACCATCACAGCGAAGTCATTGACCACACCCGCACCGTGCGCTTCCTCAAAAATCCAGTCATAGAGTGCTGTAATCTTTGACACCATATCACCGATGCCCGAATATATAAACTTCTCCGGCGCTGTGCGGATGACCTGCGTGTCAACTATGATGCCGTGTGCAAGCTTTGCCGGAACCGATGTGCGCTTGCCGTGAACCAAAAGTGATGCACTGGCGCTAGAAAAACCATCGCTTGAGCTTGAGGTCGGCACGCTGATAAATGGCAGATTTCTCAAAAATGCTGCATATTTTCCTGCATCTATCACCTTTCCGCCGCCCACTGACACGACTGCCTTTGCCTTGTTTGGTATGTCAAAGGCAAGGGTAATGATATCGTCTATCTCAACTGTATCGAGCTCGCTGTACTCAAGCACTGTGATGCCCGCATCCGAAAGGGACTTCATTATAGTGTCACCAAACATATCTATGAGACCGTTTCCCATAAAAATGACTACGCTCGTGAGCTCCTCACTCTTTAAATACTCTCCGATTTTGTTTAAGGTTCCTTTTCCCACCTTGAGAATTGATGGGATGGATATTGCTTTTCCTGTCTGCATTTTCATTCTCCTCTTTTTATTTCAATCTTTTAATTTAATATGATGGACAATCATTGCTTTTCATCAAAAATTGTCGCACTGTAGCCCTGCTTTTTCTTGCTGTCATACATGGCGGTGTCTGCCCTTCTGTAGAGCTGGTCAAACGTGATGCATTCTATTCCGTCATAAAAGCATGCGCCAAGGCTGAGCAGTATGCGCTTTCCATCCATCTCTGCTATATCAATATGCTCTATGTTTGAAAAAAGCCTGTCAAAGAAAGCTTCCGCGCTCTCTTTATCAAGCATCCCCGGTATAAACACCGCAAACTCATCACCGCCCAGGCGAAGCACGACATCATCATCACGACATGATTTGCGCAGAGTATCAGCAATTGCTATTATCACCTTGTCACCTACCGCATGTCCATAGGTATCGTTTATTGCCTTAAACTTGTCACAGTCTAAAAGGCATAACAGACCGCACTGTTTGCGGACGAGATACTCTGTTATCTTATTCTCTCCACTTCCGCGGTTGCGTATACCTGTCATCAAATCAATCTGTGCCAGATACATAAGCCTGTTTTCACGTCGCTTTTCCTCGTCAATATTCTCCACGCAGTAAAGCACATGCCACAGCCTGCCATCCGCATCATAGTCTACAGGAATAAACCTTTCACGGCACCAGCCTGATACCTTACCGATAAACTCGTGCACTATGGTATTTTTTCCACGAAGTCTGTCCTCCAGCGTACTGATATCCACAAATTCAAGTGTCTCTTTGCGCTGTGCCTTAGTACAGAACTCATTCATCACACTGTTTATATGCCCCGGGAAATCCTCATCTATCCTATACTCTCCCTCTTTCTGTGGCTTCACGCCCAAAAAGTGTGTAACCTCATCCAAAGTCTTTACTATATGGTATCTGCGTGTCTGCACATTTACCAGTTCCATGGATATATAGATGCTTGAAAGCGATGAATAGCTGCTAAGCTTCGCTTCCTTATTCGACTTTGTGAAGGAATTGCGCAGCTTAAGCAATGATATAAGCAGGGTTCCTATCATATCCAGGAATGTGGTCAGTCCGAGAGTATCACTTTCCGGTGGATTATCCACACCGAAAAAGCCCTTTATCTCATCCTTGTAACGGATTGGACATACCACCAGGTTTTTTACATTTTGTGCCTTTAACAGATTGTAAGAGCCCCTGTGCTCATCCTTTATCTGCTCTATATCTGTAATAATGATATTTTTTTCATTGTCAAAGGCCTGATACCACCAGCCTATTATGTCCATATCAACATTCTGCAATTCATGTATCTCCGGCACTATTCCATCCGCACACCACTCATATGTATTTCTTGTGATATGCTTCTCATCACAATCCTCAAATATATATATGCGGTCAGAACCGATATGTTTTCCGAAAAATCTGATAAACTCATTAATCTGCTCATCCGGTGTATCATAGTTGAGTGCAGATCTGAGTGCCTCATTTATGACAAGCTCGTATTTTATAATTGTCTTCATACCTGCTTCCTCGTATTGTTGCTTGAATTATTCAGAACCACCCCACGCATATTCGCAAAACCGCACGATGTCCGCGCTTAACAACATTATACCAAATTATTACAAAAATGCACATAAATCATGGTATTCTTAGCATTATTTTTTTCTGATTTTTTTCAATCATCGTAAGTACCGGAATGTGCTTCTTTCTGAGCGCACGTATGACCGGATATGTCTCAAATGCATTTCCTTCCACATATACTGCCTCCGGTCTGTACTTTACAATCTGCTTTACCTGCTCCTTTACATATGCCTTCCACTGTGGCTTCTCCATCATTACCTCTGCATATGCTGTCTCACTGTCAAGCTCTGTCAATTCAAGCTGCGGAACAGGCATTGCATCCACATGACAGATATGCACGCCCTTTATGCCTCGTGCTTTTGCAACATTCATAAGCTGCTCGTTGGTCTGACTGTCACATGCCTTCGCTGTAGTATCACCCTTACCACCGTACCATACTATCACAGAGCTGTCTTTATGAAGAGAAAGCGCCTTTTCGCATGCCTTTACCGCTTCATCCTGCTCCTTAACAGTCATGATAAAGCCGCCCTTGTGACAGAATATCGCACCAGAAATTCCTGTAGCATTCACAAGCTCCTCACCTTCAAGCCCCAGCCACTCTGCAGGAAAAGAACACTTGTAATTCATCGAATACTCTCTTTTCTGCGGCTGTATACAAAAGCCGCCTCTGTTTGACGGAAAAATAACAAACGCAATATCAGTCTCACTCAGTGCCTTCTGACATGGGATAAACTCGGGAAGCACAAGTATCCTGCTTGCCGAATCGTGCTTTGCAAGCACCTCCTCCACTCTCTTATCAGCTCTCTCATTGCCACGGTATCTCTCAAATTTGTTTTCCAGTATCATGCCTGCCACGCTTACCGCCTGAAAGAAAGCTTCATCGCTGCCGCCCTCATAATCCCATGACGGATTGAAATTGCCTATAAGTGTTGCGAGCTCGTTTTTCTCTCCTGTATTGTCATTGTTGTCGAGAGGCTGGACAAATGATTCATCAAATTTTACCGCAAGCTCCTCACCTAGAATATCCGCTCCAACAGCCTCCCACAGCAGGCCAAATGCCGCATACGGCACACCGTTTTCCCTGATTCTGCTGTCCTTCTGGTGATGGTCAAACTCACCACGCCCTATATCAAAAACTATTCCTGTGAAATCATCAGGCACACTGTTGCCCCTTGTTATGCTGATCTCAGGGTTTATATACAAAAGCAGGGCTGATGAGAACACATCATCTGCGTGAAATTTGCCGCCATGTGTGAAGGCACAGGCATCCTTTTGTTTTATCTGCTCTATTAATCTGCTCATTTTTTAACCTCATATGTATTCTTTTACGTTGTGATATCCTATAACTCTTTAATCATAATTATAATATTCAAAATGTCAATATAAAAGCTACTACGGTTGCCTTTACATAGTTTTAACTTTCAAAAAATAAAAAAAATTGTTTTTTTGAAAGTGACATCTTGCATATACTATTAGCAAACAGTATACTAAGTACAACGAAGCAGTTTCGAGAAATGAAAAAAATTCAATTTTTGAAAGTGGGTGACTATATGAAAACAATCACGAGAACTAAATATCTCGATAGAATCATTGAACTGAATGGCACTCCTGACATCAAGATCATCACGGGTATTCGTCGATCCGGTAAGTCCAAGCTGATGCAGGCGTATATTGAGTATCTGAAAAGCAACTTTGAAAACATCAATATTATCTTCATTGACTTCATGGATTTAGCATATGAAGAAATCAAGGAATACCATGCCTTACACGCATATGTGGAAGAACATTATCAGGAAGGTAAAACGAACTACCTGTTTGTAGACGAGGTTCAAATGTGCCCTAGGTTTGAGCTGGCAATCAATAGCCTGTACTCTAAGGGAAAATACGACATCTATGTAACAGGCTCCAACGCTTTCCTGTTAAGTGCAGATCTGGCAACTCTGTTTACCGGACGCTATATTGAAATTCATGTGTTTCCTTTCAGTTTTCAGGAATATTGCCAATATTATGATAACGTCAGTGATAAAGATAAACTCTTTGATGATTACGCTATCAAGGGCGGTTTAGCAGGTTCTTACGCTTACAGAACTGAAAAAGACAGAACAAACTATATCAAAGAGGTCTACGAAACGATTGTTACAAGGGATTTTGTGCAGAAATATGCTCTCCCGGACACTTTGGTTTTACAACGTCTTAGCGAATTCCTTATGGATAATATCAGCAACCTGACTTCTCCGAATAAGGTCAGTCAGCTACTGACAGCAAATGAGACTCCAACCAATCATGTAACCGTCGGCAAGTACATTAAGTATTTGTGCAACGCTTTTGTATTTTATGATATTAAGAGATACGACATCCGAGGTAAGAAATACCTTGAAAGCTCTGAAAAGTTCTATTTATGTGACAGCGGTATTCGATATGCAATACTGGGAAGCAGAAATATGGATTATGGCAGAGTATATGAAAACATCGTTTGCATCGAGCTTCTTCGCCGTGGATACGATGTCTATGTCGGCAAGCTCTATCAAAAGGAGATCGACTTTGTTGCTCAGAGGGGCAGCGAGAAGTTTTATATTCAGGTCAGCGACAACATTTCCGGGCAGGAAACATTTGAGAGAGAATGCTCTCCTCTCCTTCAGATTCGAGATGCTTATCCGAAAATGATCATTGCCAGAACCAAACATCCCCAATATAGCTATGAAGGAATCGAAATTCACGATATAGCCGATTGGTTATTACAAGAATAAGCAAGGCAAAAGGGGCTGTAAAATAAGTCCCTAATTAAGAAACGCCAACTCCGGCAAATGTCGGTTTTGGCGTTTCTTTGTATGAATTTTTCTATTTTTGATCACGTTTGCATCTTTGGGTATAAAAAATGGTGCATT
>NZ_CDRTEH010000008.1:0-93970 GCF_977054825.1 Agathobacter sp. | reverse complement strand
CGAACTTGTGAGTAGCGTATTGTTTACAATCGCCAAAGCATACACATCGAAGCAGTAAGAAGTATCCGCAAGGACTTTAATTTCTCGATGTGTTTGAGTATATTTGAACACATTTTGAGTGGCAGAATAGATCAGTGTTTGGGAACAAAGCAAAAATATCCGCTGATGAATTAGCGTATATGAAGGAACAATTGGATAATGACAGGGGATTTTTCGAGAACGTAAATGCAAAGTCAAAGCTTATAGAGGCTGATTTTGATGAGCTTGAAAAATCAAGACAGCTTGAGGAGTCATCCCTTAAGCAGCTAAATGATAATGCAAATAATGTGGTGGAATTTTCAAAGGACAGCATGGATGCCATATCAGCCTTAAATGACAGCTTTACAGAGTGTGTAAAGGCGGCTGCGGACAATCTTACAAGCCTTGAGGGCGCAGCAAAGGCAATTGCCACACAGCATGAGGATACATGTGCGCTTGTCGAAAACAATAAGCATTTTACAGCTCCGGCTAAGAGCCTGTCAGAGACATCGGACAGGCTTGAGGAGCATGTGGATAGCTGTGTAGACATAGCTGAGCAGATGAAGGAGCAGAATAAGCAGATGAGCGTTCTCTCACTCAATGCTGCTATAGAGGCGGGCATGCTGGGAGAGCAGGGAAAGCTGTTCGTGGAGGCTGCTGAGAGCATAAGGGAGGCATCTGTTTCATATGACAGTGCAATTGATGCTGTGAAACAGGAGCTTTCAGAGGCAAAAGCTGAGATTACTGCACTTAAAGAGCAGGTGAGCCATCTTGTAGGGCTTCTAAAGGACAACAATGTTGCCACGACAAAGCTCATGAAGCAGGGAGTGGAGCTCAATCATGTGTTTTCACAGTGTGACGAGATTTCAGTTGACATGATAGAAGCATGCAGACAGCAGATTGTGTCAATCCGCAATACACAGGAGGAGATTATCAAGTTTGAGGAGCGCAATAAGCTGCAGGTAGAGGATGCATACGCAGAAATTTCGACTCAGAGGAAAAATTCAGCAGAAATAAAATCCACTGTGGACAAGGTACTCGACTACAGCAGGGAGAGAGTCAGATAACAGGACAGATATGCAGACTGTGAGTGTCATGCATTTTATGAGTGAAATATAAAAAGACATCAACCGGTGTGAATTCCGGCTGATGTCTTTTTTGAGTTGTTCATTATATAAATTCTCGTAACTGTTTTGTACCTTCACAGTTCAAACACGAACCTTGCGGTTTGCTGCATCCTGAAAGCTTCCGCTCTTCTGTGGCAGATGCATCCAGTTTTTGATGTAGACCACATTGTACATTACAAAAGCAAGCATAAAGGCTGTAGAAACGTCAAATACTGAGTGCTGTTTGATAAACATGGTAGACAGTATAATCAGAACACAAAGCACCAAGGATGCGTGCTGAACGTGTTTTTTATCCTTGAAATAGCTGCTGTGCATCACCGCAAAATGAATGCCAAGCGAATTGTATACGTGAATGCTCGGAAACAGGTTCGTCGGTGTGTCAGTGGAGTAAAGCCACTCGCAAAGCGCTGTAAACATATTGTGGTGCGTGAAATAATAAGGCCTTAAATTGTGACCATTCGGGTAGAGCGTTGATATAACCAAAAAAACGGTCATACCGGTATATAAAAACGCACACAGTCTGTAAAATTCTTTTTTGTCATGTAATGCCGTGAAAGCAATTCCAAAGGCCACATAGCCAAACCACATGATATAAGGAATAACAAAGTATTCACAAAACGGTATATAATCATCTATCGGAAGATGAATCAAGTGATAATGTGTGGTAACAGTGCGCTCTAAATATCCAAACCAGGTCAGATATATGATAAAGTATGACAAAATCCACACATGCTTGTAGCGGTTGAAAAGCTCTATAAGCTTATTCTGTATTTTCTTCATAAAACCACCTTTTTAATCCGCTTGAAATTATAACACTGAAAAATAATTCAAACAACACCAAAACAAAAGACTTAATAAATTTTATGAAAAAATTAATAATTGAGACCTTATATAATGAGCTTTTTGTGAAATATTTATCTGCAACTAAAAACATAGGATAAAACGGCACTGTTAAACGGCTGCTTTAAGCTGTGGTCTTATCAGCATAAAGGATGCTAAAATCCCATGGTGCAAGAGCTATACAATCGCCTGATGATACTGTGCTGTCATTGCAAAGCTTCTTGAGACCGTCTGCATGGCAGGTAACAGTCTGCTCATCATCCGAGTAGTTAAGCAGATAAATGATTTCTTCGCCCTGCATATTGGTTCCGCGCTTTATGACAACCGGATAAGAAGCATCAAATTCATTTTTTTGCTCGCCGAAGAAAAGCTTTAGGGCTTCTATCAGCGTGTCCTCGCCAAAAAGTGTGGCAAGATACATGGCACGGCCCTTACCATAGCTGTTTTGGGTGATAGCTGCGTGTACTCCCCAGTGCTTGTGCTCATACATGGCAACAGGCATGGCAGTGGTGCAGTCGACCATCTCCATCCAGTCACGCGCTTTTGACGATTTGCCGCCACAGGTTACGGTGACATTGTCTGGCAGGGTGAACTCATCGTACTGTATGCCGAGAGACTTGTTTATAATATAAGGCTGCATGTCGTGGCGTATTTTAAGGTGTTCATCCGAAAAAGCAGATTTAAAGGTCACCACCATATTGCCGCCGTTTGCAACAAATTCATTTAAGGCATTGAGCACCTCATCTGTTGCGCTATAGAGCGCAGGCACAAGGATATTTTCGTATGAAGCAAAAAGTGCCGGGTCGGCAGGAATCACGTCGTATTCGATGTTCATCAGATACAGGGCATCGCAAAGCCATCTGAAAACGGTATTGTAGTTGGAGTCACTTTCGTTGTTCAGCTTAAATTCATTAAGTCCTGTAAGAGAAGCGTTGTCAGCAATAACCGCAAACCTGTTTGTCTTTTTTAAATTGACCAGTCTGTGTCCGTATTTTTTTAATTCGTTTCCGATGACACTGCACTCCTTATAAAGCCTGTTCGGTCTAAGGTCGTGAGAGAGCACGCCCTTCCAGTAGCTTTCGATGGCATTGTGGATAGAATGCCAGTGCCAGTATTCAACCATGCATGCACCGTTTGCAATGTGGCTTATGGCCTGAAGCCTCAGTTGGCCCGGATAAGGAAGCCATGGGTGATTTCCGGCTGCCTCAGTCTCAAGCACCAGATAGTTATCACCTTTTATGCCCCTTGCAATATTGCCGCAGGCGGTAATTTCGCGGCCGCTCAGACGGCTCTGGGACGGGTGATATATATCGCAGCCTGCGATATCCATACACCTGGCAGCCTCGTACTGATTGACCTCCGGCTGCATGCCGTAAGAGTAGTCGTGCCACTCAAAGTCGAAATTGTGAGTGATGAACTGGTCATCTCTCTTATATTTTTTGACGATATCAGCCTGCCATGCAAAAAAGTCTGTCACTAGCTTTCTCTGGAATTTCTTGTATTCCGCATCAAGACTCATATTTATGGTGCCGCGAATATCGGGAAAGGCATCCCAGTCGTCCACACGGTTGCTCCAGTAATCAAGTCCAAACTCCCTGTTAAACTCGTCAATGTCAGGAAATTCATTTTTCAGATATTCTATAAATTTAGCCTGAGCGTATTTGGAACAGGTGTCATAGGGCTTAGTCTCATTGTCGAGTTGGAAGCCGATCACGCAGTCGTAGTCCTTCACCTGCTCCATGAGCTTTTCAATGATAATCTGTGCATGGTGCAGATAGTCAGGGTTTGTGATATCCATGTTCTGGCGGTGGCCGTAGAGCTCTTTGCCGTTATGTGTTACAGCAAGAATATCCGGATATTTTTTTGCAAGCCATGATGGAATAGCATATGTAGGTGTTCCGACAATGACCTTCAGCTCATATTTTGTTGCGCAGTCAAGCATACGGTTAAGGTGTGTAAAATCAAATACTCCCTCCTTAGGCTCCCAGGTGCTCCAGGTGGATTCGGCAATCCTGATAACATTCATGCCGGCATCGCGTATCATTTTAAAATCTGTTTCTATGCGGTCGTAAGGCATATATTCGTCGTAATATGCCACGCCATATAATATTTCGTCAAAATTCATTTATACATACCTCCAATATCTATACTATAAATATACGTTAGTAAATGAATGGTGTAAACATTAAATCATCAGAAAACAAAATGTTGAGCGAATATGCGTGGAAGAATGAGTCAGTTGCGCAAAAAATTGCATGTCTGGGATGACAAGTGGATGAAGATAGGTTATAATGAAAAACAATAGAGCTGCGCAACAAATAAATGTTGTTCAGTCATTATTTACATTCAGAGAAAATAGGGGGCAGAATGAGTAACAATATTACGATATCAGATGTAGCAGAGGCACTTGGCGTTTCAAAGACAACAGTAAGCAGGGCTATATCGGGGAAGGGCAGGATAGGCGCTGCAACAAGAAAAAGAGTGCTTGAATATATACAGGAGCATGATTATAAACCTAATGTAATAGCCAGAGGGCTTGCACAGTCAAAAACATTTAATATATGTGTGGTGATGCCGGGGGATTACGCACTTGTCGATCTGCCATTTTTCCAGGAAGCTATAATGGGGATTCAGGAGATAGCAGGTATAATGGAGTATGACATTTTGCTTTGTATAGGCTCAGGTAATGATATGGCGGGGCTTAGGCGTATCATACAGAATCATAAGGTGGATGGAGTGGTGCTGCTTCGCACGATGGTAGATGATCCACAGGTGACATTCTTGCAGGAGCGCAGGATACCGTTTGTCACAGCAGGCTCATGCAAATATAAGGATGTAAAGCAGATTGACCATGACCATAAAAGCGCCTGCAGGGAGCTGACATCAATTATGCTCATGCGTGGCATGAAAAATATGGCGCTTCTCGGTGGAAGTGAGGACATTGTCGTAAATCAGACCAGATATGCAGGCGTAGTGGATGCCTATGAGCAGTTTGGAAAGAAAATAAATGACAATCTTGTATTTTTAAACCTTGAAGGGAAAGCATATATCGAAAAGGCTGTAGATGATGCAATTGACAGAGGCTGCGACTGTTTGCTGTGCATGGATGATGCAGTCTGTGCGCAGGCCATGAGACGGCTCCGCGAAAGGCATATAAAGGTGCCGCAGCAGGTGAAGGTGGCTTCATTTTACAACAGCTCAGTGCTGGAAAATAATGTGCCGTCCATTACATCACTTTCATTTGATTCAAAGGAGCTTGGAGCAAGAGCCTGCAAGAATCTGCTTAGACAGATAGAGGGTGAAGAGACTGAGAACAGGACACTTCTGCCATATGAGGTAGTGTTGAAGGAGTCCACACAGTAAATAGTAAAAGCCGGAGCCGACAATTAAATTGTCAGACTCCGGCTTTTTCTTTATATAGTTTTAAAACTGTTAAATCATCGCCAGATAAACCGTTGCGAGTGATACAACAATCTGGATAATTGCAAATCTGAAAACGACCTGTGCATTTGACCAGCCGAGCTTCTTTCTGACGTGGTCATGGATAGGAGTTGTGGTATTCTTTAAAATATGTATCTTCAAAAATCTAAGAAGAGAAACCTTTATGAGTCCAAGTCCACCGTCGATGATAAGCACGAGACCTGCCAGTATGTAGATGAATGGGCTTTGTGATTTAAGAGCACATATAGCTATGAATATACCCATGGCTCTTGAACCCGCATCACCCATCAAAAGCTTGCTTGGTGTGGCATTGTACCACAGATATCCGAGCAGACATACTGCAAATAATAAAATACAATAGTTGAAGCTGTCAGCTATTTTGAGCACTGAATCAAGCACGAAGAATGTCATTATGGTAATGATGGTAAGTGTTCCGGAAAGACCATCAACACCGTCTGAACAGTTTGTGACATTGATTGATACCCAGACTAAAATGACTGTGAGTATTCCAAACACAACAGGTGGAATATTTACAGAGCCGCCAAATATGGCAAAGGTGATTGTACTTGAGTTGAAATGCAGATACACAACTGCCACAACAATTGCAACCGCAAAATCAAGAGCGCCCTTTAAATACTCGCCCCATGGCTTTTCTGCCGCATCGTCAAAGTAGCCTGTGAGCATCTCAATAACTATAAGCACAAGATAAATGGCAATCTCAGCATTGATTTGTGAAAAAAGCACTGCCGATATCACAAATGTGAATATAAAGATAATACCGGCTCCTCTCGGCTTTCCGGCTGAAAGCTTTCCGTCCACGGCAAACTGTCTGCCGAGGTCCTTTGGTAAAAATTTATTTAATTTTGCAATAGCGATACATGTGAGTGCGAATGCAAAAATCACTCCGATGAAAGCTATTATCGACATATCTGCCGAAGTCAAATAAGAAATCATATAGTCCTCCTTTGATATTGTATTACAACCTCATTCATTATATTAGTCTGACAAAAAAAAGTAAAGTTTTACTTGCAATTTTAAATAATTGTGTTATTATACTTATATGCTTTAAAGCGTTGAAGCATTAAAACTTTAAATTGTAACATCAAGCTACAGTAATATTTATATTTGTTACAATAATATTTATACTTGGAGGAAACAAAAATGGCTCAGAAAGGTGATTTAATGACAGCACGCCCTGATATCCGCGTGCTTGACGCTACCATTAGGGATGGAGGACTGGTAAACAACTTTATGTTTACTGATGATTTTATCAATGCTCTTTATCGTGCAAACGTAAAGGCAGGCATCGACTATATGGAGTTTGGATATAAAGCATCTAAGGAGCTTTTTGATGTAAATAAATTCGGCAAATGGAAGTTCTGTGATGAGGCAGCTATCCGTGAGATAGTCGGGGACAACAACTCTGATATGAAGATTTCTGTCATGGCGGATGTCGGCAGATGTGACTACAAGAAGGATATCCTCCCTCGCGAGGACAGTGTGATTGACATGGTGCGTGTGGCTACATATGTACATCAGATGCCAGCAGCAATCGAGATGATTGAGGATGCCAAGTCCAAGGGCTACGAGGTAACCTGCAACATCATGGCTATCTCAAATACACAGGAATCAGACTTAGATCAGGCACTTGACATGGTTGCCAAGAGCTCTGCAGACGGCATATACATTGTAGACAGCTACGGTGCCATCTATCCTGAACAGATTCGCCGCACTGCCGAGAAATACACAGAAATTGCAGAGGCAAACGGAAAGTTCGTAGGAATGCATGCACACAACAATCAGCAGCTTGCATTTGCAAACACCATAGAGGCAGCAGCCCAGGGAGTCAGCTTGTTGGATGCAACAATGATGGGCATGGGACGAGGCGCAGGAAACTGTGCGATGGAGCTTTTACTCAGCTTCCTCAAAAATCCAAAATACAACGTATTCCCTGTACTCAAATTCATTGAAGAGCATATGCTTCCGCTCAAGGAGAGCGGTGCTGTATGGGGCTACGATATTCCATACCTGCTCACAGGACGCTTAAATCAGCATCCATCAGCAGCTATTGACTACATCAAGTCAGGCGAAACACATTACGCTGATTTCTACACAGATTTGCTTGATAAATAAAAATAGATAGATGTATATAAATCAATCCGCTATGCCAGATTTTGGTGTAGCGGATTGTTTTTATGCGCGTGAAAACCAAAGAGTAATGCGAAACTCGGTATTATTATGTGAAACAATAGCCCGTCCATTCATCTGCTTCATCATAAGGGTAATATTTCTGATACCCATGCCGGTGGTATTAAACAGAGAGCTTTTATCTGAGATATGGTTTGTTATCTCGATACCTGCATCTTTATTCCGGTAGATACAGCTTATGCAGACAGGAGCTTTGTTATCTGCATATTTGCATATATTGTTTGTAATATTGTTAAAAATCCGTCCGAGAAAGTTTGAGTTCACAGTGATTTTAAAATCCTTCCATATGAGCTTTTCTATATCAAGTGAAAAGCTGTTTTCACGTAGGACAAAAGCCATCTCAGAGAGATAGTCACCTATTGCATTTTCCATATTGCATGGAGCGTCAAGCTCAAGAGCTTCTTCATTGCAGGCAAGTGAATAGTCAAAAAGCTGGTCGGTAAGGCCTTTTATTTCGCATATTTTATTGAAAATCACATCTATGTGTTCAGTGGGAATCGCACCCTTTTTATTTTCCATTTTGATAATTTCAGCGTATGACTGCAGCCCTGCGAGAGGAGTGCGGATATCGTGTGCCATGCTTCTTATCAGCATATTTTTTTCATTGATCAATTCGGTTTCAGACTGCTCGACAACGTTTAAAGTGCCATGTATTTGCATGAGAATATGTCTGGAAATGAAAAACAAAATCATTATTGCTGTAATTAAAGTGAAGAGAGCATCACAAATAAGCA
Organism: Agathobacter sp.; assembly: GCF_977054825.1. NCBI lineage: Bacteria > Bacillati > Bacillota > Clostridia > Lachnospirales > Lachnospiraceae > Agathobacter > Agathobacter sp. The sequence goes on along the minus strand of NZ_CDRTEH010000008.1, from coordinate 85,602 downwards.
AAGCTTTGAGATATTTTACCTGATAGTTATTGTATATAAAAATTTTAGCTGTCCTGTCATTAAAGTTTAAATCTTTAAGGTAAACAGATATTTTCTGATTATATAATGATAGATTTTGGGGCTTTTTGAGACATAAAAATTCTGTTGAAACGTAATGTGTTTCATTATCAATGGATATGAGAAAAAATTCGGGCTTTTCTCTTTGAATCCATGTATCAATGCTTTTAAAATCGTTTGACGAAACCTTATTGTCAGACACATATTTTTGAAAGTCTGTAATATACGCAGCTTGTGTATTGTAAATATAGCTGTCGGAGCTTACATATTCATTTATTATTTTTTCCCCGTAAAGGTATATAGCTGTAAATACAGCAATTGAAATCAATAAAGCTATTAATAATGAAATCAATAAGCTGCTTATGTATTCCTTATATCCGTTAAATTTATTCTTCAAATTTATATCCCTTTCCCCACACTGTTTTAATCAGGTGGGCACAGCCACAGCCGGCTTCAAGCTTATTGCGCAGATTTTTAATATGAACCATAATGGTGTTATTGGAAAACTGTGTATACGGTTCATTCCAGACGCTTTCAAATATATTCTGTGTTGAAAATGTCTTTGTCGGATGAGAAATTAACAGCAGAAGAATCTGATATTCTTTATCCGTGAGAGCAAGCTGTCTGCCATCGTAACTGACATTGTTGCATTTTGTGTATAAGGTTAAGCCACATCGTTCAATAGTGGATGAAGCGGTGTTGTCTGATGCATCTGCATTGTCGTAGACTCGACATCTTCTGATAAGAGCCTGAATACGCGCTATCAGCTCCACGTAGGAGAATGGTTTTACAAGATAATCGTCCCCTCCGGCGGAAAGGGCTTCCATTTTATCGGTTTCAAGAGATTTGGCTATCAAAAAGAGAATCGGAACATATGATTTTTCCCTGATTCTGCGGCATACCTCAATGCCGGAAATATTTGGCATCATTATGTCAATAATCAGCAGATCAAAGGTTGAGTCAAATTTTTGGAGCCCTTCTTCACCGTCATGCGCTTCTTCGATGAAGTAACCTTGATTTTCAAGCAAAATCCTAAGTGCATTTCTGATTGTTTCGTCATCCTCGATAATGAGTAGTTTATCCATACAAGCTGCTCCTCATATAAGTGAATAAGATTTATTGTAAAAACAAAAGTGATATAAATATAATAGCACATAAAAACACAATATGCGCTTAATAAAATCTGAAAAATTCTGAAGAAATCTGAAGTGTGGATGTACATGACAAGGAAAAATTCAGAAATTTTCATAACAAATTAAGTCGATTTTTCAGAAATATGAGATACTATATAAACATAGACGTCTATGGTAACAATAAGGTAGTAAAAAATTAAAAGGAAAGGGGAAATATGAGACAGCAATTAAACAGAATTATAAGTGATAAAAAAAGTATAGGAATGATAATTTTTATGCTCGTAATTCCAATTTTGGATATTGTACAGATTTATTATCAGGATATTATTATATGTAATGGAGAAATGGGAAAACCCTATCCGTTATATGTCACATTTTTATCATGCTATTCACAAGGGCACATATTTCAAATGATTTATCTGTGGTTTTTACCATTATATTTGCTGGTAATAGTGGGAGAAGAGAGTATTGTTGATTATATTACAGGATATAAGAATATATTGATATGTAAAATGGGAAAAAATAAATATATTTTACAAAAAATGAAATCAGCCTTTATTGTCTCATTTGCAATTGTATTTGTAGGACTGGGATTAAATCTTATACTTTCACAAATAGTATTTAATGGGGGAACAAATACACCGTTTGATGCAGAACCATTGAAATATGACAGTTGTGTCATGGTAGAAACATTTCTTTTTGAAATAAGCTATACACATCCATTGACAACGAATATAGTCTACATTCTTATAACGGCAATATTTGCCGGTGTTTTGGGAATGATGGGAGCTGTGTTGGCAATATCTATACACGAAAGAAAGATGGTATATGCGTTGACCTTTGCAATTTGGTTCATACCAATTTTGTTTAAAAATTCATCAATGCATATTTTTCAACCGTTTATGGAATATGATTTTAATGTTGTTGTTCCAGTGGCGATATGGTGTATAGTGCTTTACATTTTAGTGATTATAACAGCTATTATATGGGAGAAAAAAATTGTTGAAGTATAAATATTTAGTATGTGCTTTAATATATGTGGGATTGTGTGGTATAGATTGTTATTTTTCAAATGTACCTATGCTTAATTCAATAGGGCAGATGGGGATAACGGAGGATGTAATTTTCCTGAATATGCACAATTCAGGCAGTAATTTCTGTGGAATTAAAGAAATATTGGTTGTAGATACAATTCCTGTCTTATTGGGAATATACTATGCATTAGATAAAGAAAAAACATATATATTACTTAGATATAAAACGCGGGAAAAATATAATAATAGCCAGATCAGGATAATTATTGTAATGGCGGCAATATTTTCGGCAGTTCGTCAGATAGTTGATTATATTTTTACGGTATATAGTTTTAAGGGTGCAACAATTAAGAAATATCCATTTGTGCTGTATTCTCTTATGGAATTTGTTGTTATTTGGATTTTCTTTGTTGCAACAGGTCTTTTTTACAAAATACTTAGAGATTGTTTACAAAATGAACTTATTGCTCTTATAGGAGCTTTTGGAGTTAATTTTGTACAATTCTTTTTGATAAAATTTTGGCTCGTTAAGTTTTGGATACCCGGGTTAGATGTTGCTGCAGCATATAATTTTTTGGAAGGAAATAAATCGTTTGTAAGCTGTTTGGGTATTCTTGCAAAAAATATAGTAATGGCAATAGTTCTGTACATAGCAGGAATAGTAACGTTTGCAAAAAGGGATATTTTAAGAAATGAAAAATAAGTGGTTAAACATAATATTGATCATATGCATGATTATTATGCAAAGAGTTGTAATACAAATGAGTGGCTATGAGGTATATCAATTACCATTTGCCAGTACACTTTTTATTTTTGACAACCCAACAAGTAATTTAGTGCAAATTTTATATGCATATATACCATTACCATTTGTACTTTTTTACTTTTCGGGTAATGCAAGAGAAATTACAACCGGATATGGTAAGCTTTGGCTGATCAGATCTTATAGCAGAGAGAGGTTATACTTAAAAAATGCTATATTATCAGCAGCGAAATTAGCCTGTATAGTAATAGGTCAGACGATTATTTTTTTAATATGTGATGGGACATGGAATAATTTATCAAGTATAAAATTAATACAGGTAATAGTTACATATTTTGTTGGAGTATGGGCATTGGTACAATTACAATTTTTACTTGAATTATTTATGGATGCCAGTATTTCAAATATATTTGTAAATATTTTTTTGGTGGTATCACTGATAATTGGAAATAACGTACTGATAAATCGTGATTTAAGCCGGATTGGAGTTATGCTTTTCCCCAATATGCTATTTGGAACGCGTAGTGGGATAATTTATCAAAAAAACATATATGTGAGATACGAAACTTCAATTATATATGTGATTATATTATTAGTAGTTTTAAATATTATTTCAATAATAAAATATAAGAAAACAGACATTTACTGAGGAGATGATATAGTATGATACAATTACAAAATGTAACAAAGAGGATAAAGGAAAATACGGTATTGGATAATGTATCGTATACGTTTAAAAGTGGTTTTGTTTATGGTTTATATGGGCAAAATGGTTCAGGAAAGACTATGCTGCTAAGAGCTATAAGTGGTTTGATAAATCTGGATAGTGGAAGTATTTTCATTGATGGGGAAAAGCTGCATGATAAAATTGAGTTTCCACCTGAGACCGGTATTGTTATAGAAAATATGGAATTGCTGCCGGAATGTTCCGCAAAGAGAAATCTTCAGATGCTTGCAAAGATAAAAAATATTGCTGATGAAAAAGATATAATCTTTTCTCTGGAAAGAGTAGGTCTGGATCCCGACTCTGATAAAAAAGTAAAAAAATTTTCATTGGGAATGAAACAGCGATTAAATATTGCACAGGCAATTTTTGAAAATCAAAAGATTATATTGCTTGATGAACCGACAAATGCATTGGATGAAGAGGCTGTGCAGCTTATATATAAAATAATAAGAGAGGAGAAGTCAAGAGGAGCAACGATTATTGTAGCCACTCATCATAAAGAAGATTTAAAGGAAGTGTGTGATGTGATATTAAAAATTGCGGAGGGAAAAATTGTTGAGGAAAATGAAAATAAATAAGTATTTTCTTGGAATTGTTCTTATAATCATAATAATTATGTACTTTATGGTTGGAGTTCTTTTCCTGGGAAATACAAGAGAAGATAATAAAATGAAAGTTAGTACTGTACAACAGAGCATAGAATATCAGACTTTTAAGTCTGGAACAGAAGGCTATAATCTTGCATCAAAATATGCAGAAAATCTGCAGAATAATTCTTTGGACAAAGAAGCTATTGATTTACAATTGCAGGAGGCAAAGAAATTTTTACAGGATAATATTAAAGGAATAAGCAGGGAAAGTGATAATTTTGCGCAGATGTTTTATTATTGTGGGATCATATATGGGTTAGATGATATTTACAATTGTGGAGATTATGAATTTGTAAAGGTTGGAATGGAAGTCAGAGGTTATATTATTAATGTCCAAAATGGTGATATGGATGATGAGCTTGAAGCTGACTTATATGATAAGCTGACAAAACTCACTGCTGATGATATACAGGAGGTTGTTAACGCTATTGATAATTAAAACAAGATAAAAATAGCAAAAATCTCTGGACACTGCAACAAATGGGATATGTACAGTTCTAAATTAACCCATTCTTTTGTAGTGCATTGTAAAACATAGCACGTCCAGAATAGTTCCAATACGCACAATTTTGACGAGGAAGATTACTTGAATAAAAGCAGATAAAAATCAGTTGTAGAAAATCCAAATAATGGATATAATAATAATATAGGAAAAGAGACGAACATAGATTTCTAACAGAAAGGACGTGATATTATGGTAACAACAGAATCTGTAACTATTAAAGTTCCGGTAGGAATGTCAAAATATCTGGTAACTATGAATCCGGAAACAGAGCTTACCCGAAATGCACTGTTGCTGTATCCATATATACTGAATCAGACGATATCCCATGGTCGTGCGGCTGAAATTCTGGGAATCAGAAAATCCGAGTTGATTGATCTGTATGATAAGCTGGGATATTCCTATTTTGATATGACGATGGATGATCTGGATGATGAACTGAATACTTTCAGAGAACTCAAAAAGAAGGAGGCTGCGGTATGATTGTTGTATCAGATACAACACCGCTGATATCACTTCTTAAAATCAATCGTATAGATTTGCTGGAAAAACTGTTTGGCGATGTTTTGATTCCGCAGGCAGTATTTGATGAGCTGACAGTTAATGAACGATTTCGGCTGGAAGCCGATGAAATCAGGCAGAAGAAATTTATCGTAGTGAAGCCTGTCAATAATCCGGAATCAGCAAGTATATTAAAAAGAGCGGCAGGTCTTGACCAGGGCGAGAGTGAAGCGATTGTCCTGTCAGATGAATTAAAAGCAGATCTGTTATTGATGGATGAAGCAAAGGGAAGAAATGTATCAGCTCAGATGGGACTTAGAATCATGGGGACGATAGGGATTCTTATGGCAGCCTATGAGGAACACGAACTGACATCGGATGAAGTCAGAGAATGCGTGGATGGTCTGCAACGTGCCGGACGACATATCGGACAGCGGCATTATCAGATGCTGTTAAGCAGATTGAAAGACTAAAAATACTCTGGTTCTATAACAGTACCGTGGTTCTGGATTGGTTCTAAAAAGTTTTGAAACGAGATGCAGGATAGAAAAATTGAAAATAGTAGTAAATCTGACGTCTGTACCATTTGTTCTGGGGCTGATTGTAGAACTGGAGGATTGTTATATTGTGACTTCGAACCGGGAGAGTGGATTCGGAAGATACGATGTGATGTTGGAGCCAAGAGATAAGTGCGATGATGCATTTATTATTGAGTTCAAGGTTCAGGATTCGGAAACAGAGAAAGATCTGGAAGATACAGTGAAAGCCGGGCTGGAGCAGATTGAATATAAGAAGTATGCTGCAACGTTGGAGGCAAGAGGAATTCCGGAGGAAAAGATTCATAAATATGCGTTTGCGTTTTGCGGGAAACATGTTTTGATAGGGAAGTCAACAACAGGAGATAAATAGCAAAAATCTCTGGACACTGCATAAAACAGGAGCCTCGCAGGAGAACTTGCTACAAAATCCGCTGTACGAAGCGGCTTAGCAGCTGTTGGAATTATGTCAAGATACAGCAATGGGGCTGTAAAAAAACTTCCCTAGAAAAAAATCGCCCAGCCGTGAGGTCTGAGCGATTTTTTGGTATAATTAATTATGCTACTAACAAACTATACTAATGGTAATTATACTATGCGGCAGCTGAAATTACCATTAGAAATCGCAAAATTGATCGATATTTCTGATCCAGTATATACTTTTTGTGTCCAATGTATTGACATAGATCCAATGCTTTGTACCTTTGATGGAAAAATTCAATCGCACATATGGTCATTATCCGAAATATCAGGTTGCTGATGCCGGATACGGTTCTTACAATAATTATCTTTATTGCGAAGAACACGGCATGGAAAAACACATGAAATTTCCCATGTACAAAAAAGCAACGACAGACGAAAGCTGAATAAAACTCAAGCGTGATTAGCTGAGCTTTATTAAATTCACCATTTTTTATACCCAAAGATGCAGACCTGTTCAAAAATAGAAAAATTCATACAAAGAAACAACAAAACCGACATTTGCCGGAGTTGGCGTTTCTTAATTAGGGACTTATTTTACAGCCCCATTAAATTATAGCTGAATCATTATAATATATGAGATGATACCTATAACACTATAAAAGCAATGAATGAGAGTATGACAGCAAAATCTATGCCTGTTATGGTTGGAAAGAAACGATAAAAAGATATCCCTTGAATTGAACTTTGGTTTGATTCAAGGAGATTTTATATTTGGAGTGTCATTTTCTGCAATTAGGAGTCACTTTCTGCAAGAACAATTGAACAATACAATTTATTTGATATTCTTAAAGAAGAAAGTGATATTTAATTTGACAAGAGTATAATCGTTTGTTAAAGAAGAAAATGGATTTCAGAGTAATTTATCAAGGAGAGAAAATTATGCTTATAGTAAGAGAGTTTAGCAATAGATTTCAGCAAATGTCTGGAATGCCTATCAATAGTAACGAAACAAAGGAAAGACTTAAAGCGGCTGGAATAGATATAAATAGTAAACAATATCGAACTGTTATGAGTGAGATGTCCAGAGATGGTGGCGGTGGATATACTACAATCTCAGCCATTAAGAAACGAATGAGCCGATATGATAAAGATGGAGACTGGATTAATCCACGCACAGGATTGGCGGGGGTACTCGTTACAGATAAAAATTGTGCTAGCAAAAATAGAATTGTTTCAATTTCAGAAAGCATTATGGATGAGATGTTTGAAAGCACTAAAAAAGAATTTTATATGGAAAATGGGGTGCATAACGGCGATACAACAAACAGATCAGAGATATATCAAAAGTTGTATCAGCAAACTGAGAAAAACGACAGATTAGCAGCAGGGTATACATTAGAGGAGTATGAGCGACAGTATTGGCAGGCATTCACAGATGCCGTAAAAGTAGCAGACCCTAAATGGGAGGCTGGAAAACCTATCATGCCGGGAGTTTTAGATAGAATTACAAGTAAATCCATTGATGCTTTATTAGTAAAATCTGGTAGTCAACTGATTAGAAAGTCATTTGAACGAATGATATAAAAAGTATCCATTTTGCGGGAGAACATTCTGTTTGATAATATTTATGTTTTGACTTAAGGAGGATTTTTTATGAATATTATTAAGAAGAGAGCTTTAACATCAATTGCAGTATGTTTTATGGCATGTTTAATGTTTTCAATGCCGGTATTAGCAGCTTCAAATTCATTTTCGAAGACCACTGTAAAGTTAAATGCGATAGATGGTGGGGTATCTCAAATAGCAAAAGTTTCTTCAGGAAGTGTTTTAGGAACCAATCCTAAAATCACTCAGGTGAAAGTATACTTAAATGTAGCAAGTGGTACAGATCCGTTTGACCTTTATATTGAGAGTCCAGAAGGAACAGTAGCAAGGTTGACACCTTCTACAAAGTCAGGGACATATTATGTAACCGATTTTGTGGGTGAAAATCCCAAAGGAGATTGGTATCTTCAAATTGAAAATTTGGGCAAAACCTATGATCCCAATAAACTATATCCTGCATCAACGGTAACGGCAACAATAACAGTCACATACAGTTACTGATTTAATATCAATAGGATGACATTCTCGCAAGTAAATAATGATTTGTTCATTTGCAACATATTAAACACGATACTTTTTTAGAGGATAAAGGTTTTGGGTTTTACAAAAAAAGGCACCATTTACAAAGCCAATTGACCCTTGAATTGTTGTCAATTATAGTTGTCAAAAAATACGGAGGTGAGATAAAAAATTTTAGTAGTATTTTGTTGCTTTATAATTGTATGTATTAAGAAAATTAAGCGGAGGAAGTTTTATGAGAACAAAAAAATTTATAGTTGCATTATGTTTTAGCTTTTTTATGTTCATGTGTAGTGTGTCAACTGTGTATGCGTATAATACATATAATCAGCACAAATTGACATATGGTGTGGGAAATTATGGAAAAGATACACAACATTACTTTATTACATCAAGTGCAAGCAGCTATGCATCTTATATTAATACGGCAATGAGCGAATGGGTAAATACAACTAGTAGCATGGGAGTAACAACCCCTATTTCTTATACAAAAACCACAACACAATCAAGTAGTAGAATGGATATATATCAAGTAAGTACTGTTAATGAATGGTGGGGGTTAACAACTATGTATAATGGAAGTACAGAGGTTGATCCATTCAGTAGCAATTGGGCTTGGGGAAAAATACAATTAGATGCGGATTTTTCAGATTTAAGTGAAAATAAAAGATTGGCTGTTATAGCTCATGAAATGGGGCATGTTATGGGGTTGGCACATTCAGACTTTAGTAATGTTTTGATGAGGGCAGACATTGCTTATAATTCAAGTAGTACCTCGAGAGCACAAACTAATGATTTAGGTGGAATAAATTATTTATATAAGTAGGAGGAAGTAAAATGAAAAAAATTGGTATTAGAATATTAGGGTGTATGGCATTATTGTCAATGGTTGGTTGCGGAAGGATAGAAGGTGCAAGTGTTCAGGATTTAAGCAATACTAAAGATGCAATTGTTGAAAGTGAAACCACTTTGGCAGAAAATAATAATGAATATTCAAATAAAAATTCCCTATTTTATAGTGATATTTCTAGTTATGAAATTTTTACAGATGTAAATAGTGAAGCTGCGTTAAAAAATCTTTACTATAATATTGATGATTTTATTGATAGTGACTCATCAGATGTCATTGTAAAAGGAAATATTATAGAAATAGAATATGTGTATATTGATGGATGTTCTTATTCTGTGCTTACCGTTGATGTGGAGAGAGCATATAAAGGCGAGGTGCAGGAAACCATCACTGTGTATGAGGATGGAGGATATACTCGGCTGAGCGATGAAAAGGAACAAATTGAAGCACATGCCGATTTGTCACAATACACAGAAGAAGAAATGAAAAATTTGCTAATTAACCATACTTTTATGGGTGCGGAACATTCAAATGTTGGAGATACTGTTATTCTATTTCTGAAAACAAATGAAGGCAGTATTCTGGGTGACAGTTATCGAATTAACTGCTCAGTCTTTGGACGGTACACTTTGAATAAAGATAGCTATATTAGACCTGAATTTATTGTTGAGAATGATAATCCAGAGAAAATAACAACATGTAGTAATATGGATACATTCGAGTTTTCGGTGTCTAAATCAATGCTTGAAGATAAACTTTCACAGCAGTAAAATGTCTATATTGAAAATATTGGAAAAAAGTAAATGTTTGATATAACAGACTATCAAAGAAAATTATGAATTTTTTCTATGGGGTATTCTTGCAACAGTGATGTAATTTAATAGGCACAGGAATATGTCAAAAGACCAAAACAAAAAGTGTTAATGATAATAGGTGTTTACTGTTATAACATTTGTTATTTAAAGGGACTGTCGCTTTAACGATTTAGAATGACAGCCCCTTTTTCGAATCTCTTTTTTTAAATATTATAGGGAAGAAACAAGATGGACTAGAACAAGTCCCTTTTCATCATGCATATTGCATAAAATAATGCAAAAAGAACCAAAATGGGTTCATAGGCATGGTGAAAAGGGATGGAACAGAAAATAAAGCAAGATGAGATATTTATTGGTAAGAATATCCGGCGTATAAGGAAAGAAAGAGGAAGAACATTTGCTAAAGAGATATAATTATATTCTTTAAGTTCGGAGACAGTAGTAATGCCGGCATATGTTAATGCAAATTTGGTAATAGAAGAAAGATTAAGCTGTTCAAAATGTTGATTTTGGTCATTTTCTACAAATATAGGTCGATTTCTGCCTTTTATTTGATTGTTCGGGTGAGAAATAGTAATATATGACTGTAAAATGGTTTTATATTATTCTAATTGAACGAGGGAAAATAAGCTATGTTTATATGGAAGTAAATAGAGTTTTTATTGGAAGGTGCCAAAATATAAAAATATGTACAAAATTAAAAAAACACAACCAACCAAACGAGGAAATATGCAAAATTTAGAGGGGGGGTAAACGTATGTTTAGAATTGCTATATGCGATGATGAAAAGATTTTTAGAGATGACCTAAAGGAAATACTTATACGTTATATGACTGACAGAGGAATAATGCTTGAAATTGATACTTTTAGTTCAGGAAAAGAATTTGTTGAACTGGGAATTGAAATGGTAAAATATAAGATTGTTTTTCTGGATATCAACATGGATGAACTGGATGGAATTATGACAGCAAAAAAGATCCGGGAAAACAGCAAGGATATGTTTATTGTTTTTGTTACAGCCTTTGTAAACTATACGATAGAAGGATATAAGGTAGATGCAGTAAGATATATTTTAAAGGACAATAAAAATCTGTTTGCCAGTGTTTATGAGTGCATGGATGCAATTCATGAAAAAATGGATTATAAGATTACTTGGGCTGAATTTGATTTCTGCGAAGGTACAAGGAAAGTTTCATTGAATCGCATATTGTATATTGAGAGTAAATTACATAAATTGGAGTTTCATGTAATGGAGGATTGTCTGCAAAAATATACATTACAAGGGACGCTAAATGAAATAGATGATAAGTTTGCCGGAAATGATTTTCTGCGGATACATCAGAGCTTTCTGGTTAATATGAAATTCATTAAAAATATAAGCAGATACAGAGTATTGCTGAATAATGGAATTCTATTAGATATAGCTAGAGCGAGATATAAATATGTAGAAGAAAAGTTTATCGCTTATAGAGGTGAAGTATAAATGTTTGTTTACATTCAGAGTCTTTTGATTATGATGTTGGAAATATTATGCTGCAAAATTTTTTTTGAAGCATTTGGAATAAAAAGAGAGGAAAATAATTGTTGGAAAAATTATAGTATAGTTATCGGATTGACAGTGCTTTGCTATTTTATTGCAATGATTTTTCGAGACTATTTTATTGTAAAGCAGGTATTTTCAATTATTCTCATAACATTCTTTATGTTGCTTTATCTTAAACTGAGTTTTGGTAAGGCGATGATTTTATCAGCATTATTTGAGAGTCTTTTGCTCGTGATGGATTATTTCGCGTTACTTATGAATATTTATATTTTTCATAACATGGAAGAAGTATGGGAATCACATGTTATACAGGGTTCATTGGTCGTTGTTTTAGGAAAGGCATTGTTACTTTTTGCTGTATTAATTATTAGAAATCATATGGAGAAAAAATCTTTGGCTATGCTGGCAGATACAGAATGGCTTCGGTTTATTTTTTTCCCTATTTTCACAATATATGTTATTATAGCTATGATAAAAATGTCTGAAGATATAAAAAATAAAGCCCAGGAGAATTTATTTTTTGTTATAGCGTGTGGATTGGCGGGAATGAACATAGTTGTATTTTATTTAATATATGATATTTTAAAACGAGAAAATAAATTGCAGGAGGAACGTATTTATAGGATACAGGTTAAAAACCAAATAGGTATGTATCGTTCTATTTCTGAAAATTTTGATAAACAAAAGAAAATGACACATGAATATAAAAATCAGATTATGTGCATTGATTCTTTGATAAAAAAGAAGAAATATGATTCATTGGAAAGCTTTGTCAATAAAATCAGTGGTCAAATTAGTAAAGAATTGGATTTTATTTGTACAAATAATGTGATTGTGGATGCAGTATTGAATACTAAATATCAGGAAATAAGGGATAAAGGTATTGTTTTTGTATTTAAAATTAATGATTTATCATCTTTGAATATTAGCGATGAGGATGTTGTGGTTATTATGTCCAATTTATTAAACAATGCGATTGAAGCATGTGAAAAGTGCAGAGGGGATAAAATAATAAAATTGAAAATTGTTATAGAGGACAATAATGCGATTATATCGGTGAAAAATACTTATGAGAATGCTGTTATTTATGAAAATGGAGAGATACAGACTACAAAGATTTTGGATACAGATGAGCATGGAATAGGAATAAAAAATATAGCTGAAACAATAAGGAAGTATGGGGGCTCTTATGTGATTCAAAACGATGAACGAGAGTTTTATTTTTCCATTATGATTCCTCTAGTGAAAAGTGATTTCTGAGAACAAATCACTTTTTTGTCGTTTTCTGCAAAATAAGTACACTTTCTGCAATAGACCTTGTTAAGAAATTGTGTATTGTTATACTTACAGTAGAAGGAGGCGTTGATATGATTGAGAAGATGGCAATGGGGTTGGTTGACCAAATGGCTGAGGAAAAAATGATTGACAAGGAAGCGGAAGAATATTATGTCTATACGCTTGTTTCGTTAATGGAAAAATTTATAACCATTGGAACTATTTTGCTAATAAGTGTACTGATTGAGAAATTAGTTCCAACAGCATTCTTTTTGTTATTCTTTTTGTCATTAAGAAAAAGAACAGGCGGATATCATATGAATACCTTTTTTCAATGTTATTTGGGTACAGTGGTTACTTATATGCTTGTCTTAGGTTTATGTATGGTTCTGGTTGACTATCCGCAGCTGGTTTTTGGATTATTATTAGTTGCAATTTGCATAGTTGAAGTTATAGGGACTGTTAATCATCCCAACATACATATGGATGCGGTAGAACTGTCAGAATCAAAGAGGGCGGCAAGAATTTTGTGTGCAGTTGAAGTGTGTGTTATTTACACTTTTACTTTGCTCGGAGCCGATATGATGTATGTTTGCCATATGGCAGTTGCTGTTATATTATGTGCGGTTCTGTTGCTGATAGCTAAAATATTAAAACAGGAGGTAAAGAGAAATGAAGAAAATTAACAAAAAGGTATTGAAGGTTGTGGAGAGGGTGACAAGAAATGAGATTAAGAGAGCCAGTGGTGATCCTCCGTTTTGTTTGGGGATATTTCATCAACCGAAAAGACCGGTAGAACATAAATGTAATAGAGAAAATAAATAAAGAAATAAATGGTAGTATATTTCTTCACAGACTCCTTAAATCCTATAATTTCAAGCTTTTGCGATACTTTGTTGTTCATATCATTATTCACCCACCAGGTGAAGAAAATATATGGTAAAATAGACGTAACAAAACCTATAGATTGGAGTCTTTTACCATGAATAACAACCACCGAATCACACTGAGCACCAATAAGAACATTATTGTTGAGTTTACAAATGATACAATAAATCGTTCTGAATAAAGTGTTTTTCAGGAAACATCCAATTTAGGAATTTTGATTAAGAGAGAGATAATAAAATGAAAATATGTTATATAGTTGTTTCAGCTTTTTTGATTATTTTCTATCCAAGACAATTAACACATCTTATGTGCTTTGGGAGACATCGTGATAAGAATATTGTCAAAAGCAAAGCTGCTTATTGGGGAATATATTTGTTTTGGACAATTATTTTTTTGATTGGTTGTCTGATGATGGGTTCAGCGATGAAAGTAAATTCTACAATGGATAAATTAGTGTATTATTTCATTTTAGGAAGTGATAATAGGGATTGTGTTGAATTGGGAAGTGAAGAGAATGATGAGGCATATATTTCTACATATTATACACGAAAGGAAATCAATGAGAGCTTTTTATTTGAGGTTGTCCAGAAACATGAATATGCATATGAGTTGTGTCAATTACAGGAGTTGATAATTAAGAAACAGGATGAAAGATGGATACTTTATTTGAATGATGAGGTGATGGGATATGTAGAAGTAAAAAAAGGTTTTTTAATTAAGGAGTTTTGTTTTGTGTGGGATAGGCAAAAAATAGACCAAAGGAGGCAGTTATATGAGTAAAAAAATGTGCAAGAGGATATTTTCAGTAATTTTATCATTAGGTCTTGTTATGGTTCAATCCATGAATGTTAATGCAGCAGGTAATGAAGGATTAAGTGCTGAACAGTTAAATACTCTTTTGGAAGGTATGGATAGTATTGTTTTGCAGTTGGAAGAATTGGGACTCAATGATAGTGAAATAAATGGATTGTTCCAATTTACACCGCGTGAAGATAATTTTTATAAAGTAACACAAGTGAAGACAGCATCATATACTGGGAGTTTTGTAATGGAACAGTCAGATAGTGGTATTGACGATAGCGGGATTACAACATATGAGAGCTATAATGGAAATCCACCATCATCAAATGGGAAACAGCGGCAACGAATAGAAAATATATATGGAGTAGCATTGCAGTATTTTCATTCGGATTTTTATCAAGGTGCAGACCAAAATGGGCAGGATTTTGGAAATTATTTAACCTATTTATATTTATCACATTACATAGATGGACCTGGACGTGCGCCAACAAATAATGATTTACCATATATTATTTCTACCGATGATATCCAAGCGTATAATACTTTTTTATCAAGTGCAAATTTGTCGAGTTGGGCAACGGCATTAGCAGGTCTTGGAAGTGCTGTATATTCTGATATTGACTATGTTTCTAATTTAAATGCTATAAATACAGTTGATCAAACATTGTCTCTCAGTAGGCAGGATATAGCAATGGCAGGCGTTAACGGCTATAATACAAAAGGAGCAGTTGAAAGTATTGCACCATTAATTAAAGCATATTTTGATGAACATTATTATACGGCATCTGATGACGAGAAATTATCACAAGAGACTTTTGATTATGTCTCAAGTCAATTAGAGGCATTAAATTTTTACGAAAATTTTGATAAAAATATTACCAAAACGATTACAGACCTGTTGATAACTACATTTATTAGCGTTATTTGTAGTAGTGTTACTTTGATGGGGCTTTGTGTATCTGTTATTCCATTATTTGTATATGAGGCAACAGGACTTATACAGACAGCGGTATTGGTAAATCTTCAGTATTCGTTTAGTGGCAGATATGCGGTGCGGACAGGCATCTATTTGGGATTTTAAAAAATAGCAAAAATCTCTGGACACTGCAACAAACAGGAGCCTCGCAGGAACACTGCTGTAAAATCCGCTTAGTATGAGCGTATTTTGCAGCAAGTGCTCCTGCGAGGCTTTGTCATTTAATCCAATAAACTTAAAACGCTTTATTTCTTCTTCCACGCAAGAAGCCTCTCAATATGCAGCGGTTTCCCCTGAACAGCCTGCACCTTCAATCTGTTTTCCTCACTGAAACCAACCAGAATATCATGATTAGCCTCAGCCAGATAATCGATGATACCATCGATATCAGACTTCGTGTTCTTCGGACAATGAATATACAGATGCTTATTTGCGGAAATATGCAGTGTATATGAGATGCTGAAATGATACCACAGAATCTTGTGCAGGGTAGAGTATTTGTAAATCCATAAAATCTCTTTGATAGGCACGATGGCATTGCCATAAGGCGAGGTCATGATAAAATAGTGCTCTGTGATAAACATGTCCTCGGTGGCAAGCTGTGGCAGTGTCGCAAGCTCCTCCTCAGCCTCGGCAAGCAGCTTGTGCGGATTGCCAAATACAACAAGATTCTGACATGCCGGTGCCAAAACAGGAAACCTGATGCACAGGATGTAGAATATCAGGCTGATAACAGCATAGATGAGAGTGCCAAAATAAAAAACAAACATAAAAATAGTAGTTTTCAAATGGTACTCAGGCTCATTAAGATAGTAGCCTGTTATGGTATCGGAGAGTCCCTTGGAATCCCAACTCAGATCCTTAGACAGTTTATTTACAAACTGTGTGTAGGTGCCCTTTCCCTTTACGATTTTACCGACCACCGTGAGCTTATCTATAGAGGGCAGACCCTCCTCACAGGTGGATGGTGCAAGCAGTACAATAGAGCAGTGCTCATCGCGCATGCAGTAGTAGTAATAGCCCTTGATATCGTTGCCGTCCTTCATGGTGTAGCCGGTAAAGTAAAGCTTTTTAAGGGTGGTTTTTACATATCTGTCCGAATCCTTGTATGCAGCTTCAAAGCTGACGGAGTTGTCAATGTGTATGGGCGATAAAATATCTCCGAGTGAAAATGCAAACCATAGCACGGTAAGCAGAATGATGTATACAATCGGGGAGAAAAGACGCCTTTTGTAAAATGCTTTGATGTTTTTTGTTATGTAGTGTTCGTAATTATCAATCATATGCTTAGTATAATGGTTTTTGTGCCTTATATCAACCTTGATTTTGAGACATTTAATTGTTATTATATAATTAATAGTAACTATTCAGAACCACTGAGAACAAAAAAAGCTGATGCGTCATGCTCGCATGTAAGCAGCAGGTTTTCTTGTTCTCAAGGTGGCTCGAATAGAGCCACCCCCACACATATGAGCAAAATTAGCTGCGCAGCAGCGGGAAAGCACGAGTATCGTGCGGTTTTGCGAATGTGCGTGGGATGGGTTCTGAATAGTTACGGTAAATAGAAACACGAAATGAGGTAATTATGGAAGCATACACGAGTTTTGCCCGGGTGTATGACATGTTCATGGACAATGTGCCATATGAGAAGTGGAGCAGATATATTGTCGAAAAACTGCGTGCAAATGGCATAGACAGTGGATATGTCGTGGACCTAGGCTGTGGTACGGGAAAGCTTACCACGCTTCTTGCAGATGCAGGCTATGATATGATAGGCATTGACAATTCTTTTGACATGCTTGATATGGCGCTTGAGAGAGAGGATGACAGAATCCTTTATCTGATGCAGGATATGAGAGAGTTTGAACCGGGAGAAAAGGTGAGTGCCGTCGTAAGCGCATGTGACAGCATCAATTACATTCTTGAGCCTGAGGATCTGCAGGCAGTTTTTTTCTGCGTGAGCGAAAGTCTCAAAGAGGGTGGCATTTTTATATTTGATATCAATACTCCATACAAATATGAGGTGCTCATGGCTGATAATACCATAGCTGAAAACCGTGATGAGGGCAGCTTTATATGGGACAATTATTATGATGCCGATGAGAAAATAAACGAGTATGACCTGACACTTTTTATAAAGGAGCAGTCAGAGGATGAGGATGACATCTACAAGAAGTTTGAGGAAACTCATTTCCAGAGATGCTATGAGATTTCAGAGCTTAAGGAGCTTCTTGAGCAGTCGGGACTTGTGTTTGATGCGGTGTATGATGCGTACACAGACGATCAGGTGAAGTGTGACAGTGAGAAGGTCACTGTAATTGCACATAAAGCATAGAATTAGATAATGAGAGGTAAATTATGTCAGATTATATAGTAAGAGCAACAGCGGCGGATGCCAATATCAGAGCATTTGCTGTAACATCAAGGGAGATGGTGGAGACAGCCAGAGAGGATCACATGACAACACCTGTCATGACTGCGGCACTTGGCAGGCTTCTTTCAGCAGGAGCCATGATGGGAGCTATGATGAAGGGCGATAAGGATATCATAACTCTTCAGATACAGTGCAGCGGACCTGCAAAGGGGCTTACCGTCACAGCAGATTCGCACGGCAATGTAAAGGGCTTTGCCATGAATCCACAGGTTGAGCTGCCACTCAATGCGGCAGGCAAGCTCGATGTGGGTGGAGCTCTTGATCTTGGTATACTCACAGTCATAAAGGATATGGGCTTAAAGGAGCCGTATTCAGGTCAGTGTGAGCTTAAAACAGGTGAGATAGCTGAGGATCTGACCTATTATTTTGCCACATCAGAGCAGATTCCGTCGGCGGTTGGTCTTGGCGTGCTGGTGGATAAGGACCAGAGCGTAAAGCAGGCAGGTGGATTTATCATCCAGCTTATGCCGTTTACACCGGATGAGGTTGTGGACAGGCTTGAAAAGAAAATCACAGAGATTGATTCTGTGACACAGATGCTTGACAGGGGACTGACTCCGGAGCAGATACTTGAGGAAATTTTAGGAGATTTCGGGCTTGAAATCACAGATACGACTGAGACACGCTTCCACTGTGACTGTTCAAAGGAGCGTGTGAGCAGAGCACTTTCCACACTTAGCAAAAAGGATCTTGATTCCATCATAGCAGATGGAGAGAGCATTGAGGTAAAGTGCCAGTTCTGTAATAAGGCATATGAGTTTACGGTGGATGAGTTGAAGGAGATGCGCTAATTGAAGGACGGATATATAAAGGTCGCTGCAGCGACACCAAAGGTAAAGGTAGCTGATACTGTATACAACGGACAGCTTATTAAAGCTCTTATGAAGGAGTGTACTGACAACGGTGCAAAGGTGGTTGTTTTCCCGGAGCTTTGCATTACCGGATACACCTGTCAGGATCTTTTCTGGCAGGATAAGCTTATCGCGGCAGCAGAGGATGAGCTTATCGGGATAGCTGATTACAGCAGGAGCCTTGACGGCATCTTTTTCATAGGGCTTCCATACGAGATAAACGGCATGCTCTACAATATGGCGGCAGTTGTATCGCACGGAGAAGTGCTTGCCATGGTGCCAAAGACATTTCTGCCAAACTACAATGAGTTTTATGAGGCAAGACATTTTGCATCGGGAGAAAACCTTAGCACATATGTCACACTGAAAAATGGACAGCAGGTGTCTGTAGATACCGATTTTATTTTTAGCTGCAAGCAGCTGCCAAAGCTTAAGATAGCAGTGGAGCTTTGTGAGGATCTCTGGATTCCGAACCCGCCGAGTATCAGACACGCTATGTCGGGTGCCACTGTGATTGTCAATCTGTCTGCATCGGATGAGGTAACAGGCAAGGCAATATACAGAAGAGAGCTTGTGAGCGGACAGTCTGCCAGATTAATCTGTGGATATATTTATGCATCAGCCGGAGATGGTGAGTCCACACAGGATGTGGTCTACTCAGGACACAATCTCATCTGTGAAAACGGAAATGTGCTTGCTGAGTCAAAGCGCTTTACAAATGAGACCATATACAGCGAGTTTGATGTGGAAAGAATAGAGACTGAGAGGCGCAGGATGACAACCTTTGTTGTCGAGGATGATCACAGATGGGCTGAGTTTGACCTTGAGGTAAAGGATACCACTCTTAGCCGCTATGTGAATCCTGCTCCGTTTGTTCCGGCGGACAAGACAGACAGGGACAGACGCTGTGATGAGATTCTCATGATTCAGGCTATGGGGCTTAAAAAGCGATTAGAGCATACCAACTGCAAGACAGCAGTTATCGGTATTTCAGGAGGACTTGACTCCACACTGGCACTGCTTGTCACGGTAAGGGCATTCGACCTTTTGGGAAAGGATCACAAGGATATAGCGGCAGTTACTATGCCGGGCTTTGGAACAACAGACCGCACATATGACAATGCGGTAAATCTCATTAAATGCCTTGGAGCTACTTTTATCGAGGTGGATATAAAGGATGCTGTAAATATACATTTCAGGGATATCGGACAGGATCCGACTGTGCATGATGTCACATATGAGAATGGACAGGCGCGCGAGCGCACACAGATACTTATGGATATCGCAAACAAGGAAAACGGAATGGTCATAGGTACAGGAGATTTGTCAGAGCTGGCACTCGGCTGGGCTACCTACAACGGAGACCATATGTCCATGTATGCAGTAAATGCTTCGGTGCCAAAGACTCTGGTGCGCCATCTGGTAAAATACTATGCAGACACCTGTGGCAGCGATTTGCTGGAAAGTACACTTCTTGATGTGCTTGATACACCGGTTTCTCCTGAGCTTTTACCACCTGAAAACGGTAAGATTTCACAGAAGACAGAGGATCTTGTGGGACCTTATGAGCTGCATGACTTCTTTCTTTACAATATGCTGCGCTGCGGCTATGCTCCTGCCAAGGTTTACCGCCTTGCAAGGATAGCATTTGAAGGAAAATATGATGATGAGTTTATTCTCAAATGGCTTAAGAATTTCTATCGCAGATTTTTCGCCCAGCAGTTCAAGCGCTCATGTCTGCCGGATGGACCAAAGGTAGGAACAGTGGCGGTCTCACCGAGAGGAGACCTAAGGATGCCTTCCGATGCGTGCGGACGTATCTGGATGGATGAGATTGATAAGCTGGGATAAGTAAGAGGAAAACAATGGGAAAGACACATAAGAAAACTCATAGAAGGCAAGGAAGCATAAAACGTGCAAGGCGCCGCGACAGGCGCATGAAAATAGGTGCGATAGTCCTTTGTGCAGCGATAATCATAACAACATTTCTGGCTGGCGGCATGCAGCTTTTTGTTCCTGTAGCTGACGCTGTGGTAAGCGCTGATAATAAGACGCAATCAGGAAATGTTGATGTGCAGAAGAATAATAATTCGCTTACCGCATCTAAAATGGACTCAGAAAAGAAGCAAAGCAGCTCAGAGGATGTAAATGATACGGAGCAAAGCAGCGAGCCGGACAAGGATACGAAGCTTGATGAGATACTTCACAGTGCAAAGTATCCGGGACAGCTAAAGGAGCTTGCGAAGAAAAATGATGAGGCAATTGACTTCATATATGAGTATCCTAAGGAGCATTCGAAAGAGCATGACATTGATCTGACTGCAGAGGCTGCGCAGGATACAGTGCCTCTATTGCAGCAGTGGGATGAGAGATGGGGCTATGAAAAGTACAGTGGCAATTATTTTGCGGCGAGCGGCTGCGGTCCGACTTCACTTTCGATGGTTGTATTGTATCTGAAGCATGATGCACAGGCATCACCTCTTGCGGTGGCAGAGTATGCAAAGGAGGCAGGCTACAGTGTGGATGGCTCCGGAAGTGCATGGGATCTTATGAGCAAGGGCTGCAGGCACTATGGAGTGAATGCTAAGAGCGTAAAGGTAAATGAGGATATTTTTAAGGCAAAGCTCGATGAGGGCAATCTGATTGTTGTAAATGTCGGTCCGGGAGATTTCACAGACAATGGGCATTTTATGGTAATCACAGGCTATGATGATGAGGGCTTTACCATAAATGATCCAAACAGCATCATAAAGAGCAATACCCACTGGCAGTTTGAGAGACTGCATTCGCAGATCAGGGCTGCCTGGAGGATGTTTGTATAGATAATAGCTTCAATGTATGCATTTATGCTGATGTTTGTGATGCATATGGAAAAACAGAAAACAGAAAATAAGAAATAATAAATAATAAACCTGCTGTGTCATGCATGTCTGACACAGCAGGTTTTTAATTACATTTTGAATAATTAGTATGCAGATTATAATAACTGAATACCATGCTCCTCACATTCCTTAATTGTCTCCTCAGGCCACAAAGAGCTTTGTACCTCGCCGATATGAGCCTTTCTGAGGAAGAACATACAGATACGTGACTGTCCGATTCCACCACCGATAGTGTACGGAAGCTCCTTGTTGAGGATAGCCTTCTGGAATGGAAGCTTGGCGCGCTCAGGACATCCGGCCTTGTCAAGCTGCTCCTTTAGGGCTTTCTCATCTACTCGGATACCCATTGATGAAAGCTCAAGTGCGATATCAAGAACAGGATAGTATACGATGATATCAGCGTTTAAAGCCCAGTCATCATAGTCAGGGGCACGTCCGTCGTGAGGCTCGCCGTTTGCAAGCTTGTCACCAATCTGCATTACACAGATTGCACCCTTTGCCTTTGCGAAATAATACTCGCGCTCCTTTGGGGTATTGTCTGGGAACATTTCCTCAAGCTCTGATGTGGTGACAAAGGTGATATCCTTTGGCAGGATCAAATCTATGTAGTCGTACTGTATAGCCATGTACTGCTCGGTCTTGCGCAGGCATTTGTATACTGTCTTTACTGTTTCCTTAAGGAAGTCTAAGTTTCTGTCCTCCTTGCGGATGACCTTTTCCCAATCCCACTGGTCAACAAATATAGAGTGGATATTGTCAGTCTCCTCATCACGTCTTATGGCATTCATATCTGTGTAGATGCCCTCGCCGAGAGAGAAGCCGTATTTCTTTAATGCGTATCTCTTCCACTTTGCAAGAGAGTGAACGACCTCAGCCTCCTTGTCACCCTGCTCCAGGATGCCGAAGGTAACAGGTCTTTCATATCCGTTTAAGTTATCGTTTAAGCCTGTGGTAGGATCAACGAAAAGCGGTGCTGAAACACGTGTCAGGGAAAGGCGCTGTGCGAGCATGCCCTGAAAGAAATCCTTAACAGTTTTGATGGCAAGCTGTGTATCGTGAAGATTCAGTGCCGAAGAATAGTTCTTTGGTATTGTTAATTTGCTCATTTTAGATTAAACCTCGTTGTATTATAAATTTTTAAATAAAATTCCTTTAACCTGATTATTATATCACAATTTTTCTAGAAAGATAGTCCATAATATGATAAAATTAGATAGTTTAAAGCGAAACAATATCGTTTTACCTTATTTTTACGTGTTCAGGGGGTTAAGAAAGGTAGCAGATTGATATGAGAAAAAGAGATATGACCTTTGCTTCGGCGGTGCTTGAGGCGATAGATGCGATTTTAGCTCTTGCGTATATAGGCTTGCAGATTTATTATGGAGTGTGCTATCACATACAGGTATTTAAGTTTGTGGCCAATATACTTGTGCTTTTGCTTGTATACATTGCAATCACATGGCTGCAGCGTTATCCGGAAAAGCTCAATCACATAGCAGCAGAGCTGTGTGTGGGCAATATCAGGAAGTATTCACTCAGGCTTTTGACGTTTGTAAAGCTTGTTTTTACAGCGGGGCTTTTGGTGCCATGTGTGTGTGATGCGTTTGGAATAGCAATCCGCGATGTATACAGCCTCATTATGATAGGGCTCATCCTTGTGATGACAGCATATTATGAGTACAGGATATTTCAGGAGATAAAGTCATTACGGAAATAATATAGGAGAAATAAAATGCAGCTTAGTATAGAAGAAGTTAAAAAGCTGGATAGTAACAGCTATCAGATAATAGATATAAGAAGTGAGGAAGAGGTGGCGCACGGTGCCATAAAGGGAGCACTCAATATTCAGGCGGATGAAATAGAGTCAGATGAGAGAGTGCCGCATGATAAGAAGCTTGTCATAGTCTGCAGCCGTGGTAAGACGAGTGTGGATGTGGCAGAGTATCTCACAGAAAAGGGCTTTGATGCGGCAAGCTTAAAGGGAGGATATATAAGCTGGCTGCTTGATGCTATGAAAGAGGATGAGGTGGCAGAGCGCGATATAAAGGCAGATGTGGAGCAGAGCATCAGAAAGAAATTTAAGAAATCCATCTGGCGCAAGTTTACAAAGGCGATAAATACCTATGAGCTTGTAAAGCCGGGCGATAGGATTGCAGTGTGTATCTCGGGCGGCAAGGATTCCATGCTCATGGCAAAGCTTTTTCAGGAGCTTAAGCATCACAACAAGTTTGATTTTGAGGTGAAGTTTCTCGTCATGGACCCGGGCTACAATGAGGCAAACAGACATGTCATCGAGGAAAACTGCAGGAATCTTGGCATCCCTGCCACTATTTTCGAGTCAGATATATTTGATGCTGTATATGATATCGAAAAATCGCCATGCTATTTATGTGCGAGGATGAGAAGAGGACATCTGTATGCTTTTGCAAAGGAGCTTGGCTGCAACAAGATTGCGCTCGGACATCACTATGATGATGTTATCGAGACCATACTCATGGGCATGCTCTACGGCGCACAGGTACAGACCATGATGCCTAAGCTTCACAGCACAAACTTTGAGGGCATGGAGCTTATCAGGCCTCTTTACTTAGTCAGGGAGGACGATATCAAGGCATGGCGTGATTACAACGGTCTGCATTTCATACAGTGTGCCTGCAAGTTTACAGATACCTGTACCACCTGCAATAATGAGGAAAACCGCTCAAAGCGTGTTGAGATAAAGCAGCTCATTGCTAATCTTAAAAAGGTGAATCCTTTTGTTGAGGCAAATATATTTAAGAGCGTGGAGAATGTAAATCTGGCTACGGTTGTAGCATATAAAAAGGATGGTATAAAGCACAGCTTCCTAGAGCACTATGATGACTAAGACAGATATATTTCAGGAGGGTATTGTATGGCAGATATCATGGATTATATTGACTGGCGCGGAGATATAGGCTTTGATGAGGTGAATGTAAATGAGGTGGACGGACTGATTTTTTCACAGCTTATTTATGTGCAGATGAAGCCCTATATGCCGGATGCAAAGAAGTCATACCTTACGATAAAACAGCTTTCAAGTCTTTACTGTGCGGACCACAGTGATGATGAGATTGAGCAGATGCCGAATCTTTTCCGCCACTCCGCGAGGCTGCTTCAAAAGCTGGCGCACTCAAGGCGCTATGCTGACTGTATTTTGAGATATTATATATACGATATAAGTGAAAAAGAGGAGTCGCAGTTTTCTGCGGTTACTATAGAGCTGCCTGACGGCACATATTTCATTTCCTACAGCGGTACAGACCATTCGGTGGTCGGCTGGAAGGAAAACTTTAATCTAAGCTATCTCGATGAGACACCGGGACAGAACAAGGCGAAAAAGTATTTAAAGCAGGTGGCGGCATATATTTGTAATGATGAAAATATCAACAATAAAAGCATAAGTGCAAGAAGACTGTGGATAGGCGGGCACTCAAAGGGTGGAAATCTGGCAGTGTTTGCGGCCATGCATGTGGATAAAGAGGTGCAGGATGCCATTATAAAGGTATATAATTTTGATGGGCCGGGCTTCAATCACAAGATGATATATACGGCAGGCTACAAAAGGATTTTTGACAGAATAGAGACATTTCTGCCGCAGTCGTCCATTGTTGGCTTATTGCTTGAGCATGTGGACGATTATGAGGTGGTAAGAAGCCGCAATTCGGGGCCGCTGCAGCATGATGCTTTTTCATGGGAGATAATGGGCTCCCACATCATAAAGGCTGATGGGCTGGACAAAAACAGTGTGCGCCTTGACAAGACGCTCAGAAACTGGATAGGCAGCATGGATGAGGCGCAGAGAAAGCAGTTTGTAAATGTGCTTTTTTCAATAGCATCGGACTCCAATTTTGAGAACCTTGACCAGATGTCATTTAAGCAGCTTATTGAGATGATAAAGGCTGCCGATGAGCTGTCCAAGGATGACTGGAGCATGCTTAAGGATACAGTAAGACTCCTGATTTCTGCCGGGGTCGGCGTGGTCAGGGATGAAAAGGAGAAATAAATGTTAAATCAGTTTTCAAGAACACAGCTTTTGCTTGGAAAAGAGGCGATGGATAGGCTAAAGGGCGCTAGAGTCGCAGTATTTGGAATAGGAGGAGTGGGCGGATATGTCTGCGAGGCATTAGTCAGAAGCGGTGTAGGAGCGATTGACCTTATCGATGATGACAAGGTGTGCCTTACAAATATAAACAGGCAGATAATCGCAACCAGAAAGACAGTCGGAAAATACAAGACAGACGTGATGGAGGAGAGAATCCATGATATTAATCCGGACGTCAGTGTTGTGACACACAGGTGCTTCTTTTTGCCGGAAAATGCTGATGAATTTCCGTTTGATGAGTATGATTATATAGTTGACGCGGTTGATACGGTCACAGCAAAGATAGCGCTTGTCATGAAGGCACAGGAGAAAAATGTCCCTATCATAAGCAGCATGGGAGCAGGAAATAAGATGGATGCAAGTGCATTTAAGGTGGCTGATATATATAAGACCAGCATGTGTCCTCTTGCCAAGGTCATGCGCCGTGAGCTTAAAAAACGTGGCGTGAAAAAGCTTAAGGTGGTATACTCTGAGGAGAAGCCTACAAGACCGATTGAGGATATGTCCATAAGCTGCAGAACCAACTGCATCTGCCCACCGGGTGCTGCTCACAAGTGCACTGAGCGCAGGGATATTCCGGGAAGCCTTGCATTTGTGCCATCCGTAGCGGGGCTTATCATCGCAGGCGAGGTGGTACAGGATATAGCCTTTGACAGGGTATGATGAAGAAAATAATTAAGAATATAATTACAAAAAGAGAGGAATAAAAATGCCAGTATTTGATTTTAGCGATACACCGGTAGCAAACGAGCATCCTGAGTGTACATATGAGACATTTCATTCGACAGAGACAAAGGCATCGGCCGATAAACCGATTGTTGTGATAGACAATAAGCAAAAGGAATGGGCGCATCATGCGCTCGGTATGTTTACAAATCCGATAAAGCGTACATCCTTTGAGTTTGAGGATGGTGATGGTGTGACCAGTGCCGATATCCTGCGCATTGATTCGCGCTTCGTGAGCCTTTTTAAGTGGCTTGGCGAAAATCACATAAAGGTTCAGCTTTCAGGAGCCAATACACCTGACGGATACGCAGTATACAGGGTGAGAGAGGTGGCTCTCGGCAGAGGCACAAAGCTGTCTGCGGAGGACGGATTTTTACAGTATATGATGGAGAGGCTATTTGCGAGCACCATGCCTGAGGATGAGCCTGACCTCGATGATTACGAGGAAGAGGGCGACAGCATGAAGCTCACCAGTATACAGAGCATCACGGATTTCATGACCTGTGCAGGCCGTACACTGCCTGACAATATACTGCTGTGGGCCAGAAGAAACCTGGCAGTTGCGCGTTCAAGCGAGGTATCACCTGAGGAGAGGCGCCATGCGCAGAGAGCACTTTCCATCATGATGAATATCCAGTGGAAGGGAAATTATTTTGAAGCAATCGACCCTGTTGAGGCAAGACGCATACTCGATGAGGAGCTCTATGGCATGGAGAGCGTGAAGCAGAGAATCATAGAGACCATTATCCAGATAAACAGGACGCATACACTTCCTGCCTACGGACTGCTGCTCTGCGGACCGGCAGGAACGGGAAAGTCACAGATTGCATATGCGGTTGCGCGTATACTTAAGCTTCCATGGACAACACTCGACATGAGCTCAATAAATGATGCGGAGCAGCTCACAGGAAGCTCAAGAATCTATTCAAATGCAAAGCCGGGAATCATTATGGAGGCATTTTCACAGGCGGGAGAGTCAAATCTTGTATTTATCATCAATGAGCTTGACAAGGCCTCAAGCAAAAACGGTAACGGAAATCCGGCAGATGTGCTTTTGACACTGCTTGACAACCTGGGCTTTACAGACAACTATATGGAGTGTATGGTGCCGACAGTCGGAGTATATCCGATTGCCACAGCCAACGATAAATCACAGATTTCTGCACCGCTTATGTCACGTTTTGCGGTGATTGATATTCCGGACTATACCGATGAAGAGAAGAAGGTCATCTTCCAGAGATTCGCCCTGCGCAAGGTATTTGAGCGAATGGGAATGAAGGAGGAGGAGTGCGTTCTCACAGAGGACGGACTTGATGCAGTAATTAAGCTTCACGAGAACACATCGGGCATAAGAGATCTTGAGCAGGCTGCGGAGCATCTGGCAGCAAATGCACTTTATCAGATAGAGGTTGATAAGGTAAAGCAGGTGGTATTTGACGCTGAGGCTGTTTTTGAGCTTTTAGGCTAGAAGGATATGATTACGGATACAGGAATTGTTACGAAAATAAAAGGAGATTGTCAGGATGAGAGAATTTGGAAAATCCAGAAAATTAGATAATGTGCTTTATGATGTTAGAGGACCGGTGGTGGATGAGGCGGCCCGCATGGAGGAAAACGGCACAAATGTGTTGAAGCTCAATATAGGAAATCCTGCGCCGTTTGGCTTCAGGACACCTGATGAGGTGATATATGATATGTCTCGCCAGCTCACGGACTGTGAGGGGTATTCCAACTCCAAAGGACTTTTTTCTGCAAGAAAAGCAATCATGCAATATGCACAGCTCAAAAAGCTTCCTAATGTGACGGTTGAGGATATCTACACCGGAAACGGAGTCAGCGAGCTTATAAACTTAAGCATGTCGGCGCTTCTTGACAATGGTGATGAGGTGCTGGTGCCGGCACCGGACTATCCGCTTTGGACAGCCTGCGTTACACTTGCGGGAGGCACGGCAGTGCACTATATCTGTGATGAGCAGTCAGAATGGTATCCGGACATAGAGGATATCAAAAAGAAGATTACAGACAAGACAAAGGCAATCGTAATAATAAACCCTAATAATCCTACGGGAGCGCTCTATCCAAGGGAGGTGCTGCAGCAGATAGTTGATGTGGCAAGAGAGCACGAGCTCATGATTTTTTCGGATGAGATATATGACAGGCTTGTGATGGATGACTATGAGCATGTGTCTATTGCGTCGCTTGCACCGGACCTCTTCTGTGTGACCTTCAGCGGTCTTTCTAAGTCGCATATGATAGCAGGCTATCGTATCGGATGGATGGTTTTAAGCGGCAACAAGGCGCTCGGAAGGGACTATATCGAGGGTCTCAACATGCTCTCAAACATGCGTCTTTGCTCGAATGTTCCGGCGCAGTCGATAGTGCAGACAGCTTTAGGCGGATATCAGAGTGTAGGCGAGTATATTGTGCCGGGCGGACGAATCTATGAGCAGAGAGAGTATGTCTACAAGGCATTAAACGATATACCGGGAATTTCGGCAGTAAAGCCAAAGGCAGCATTTTACATATTCCCAAAGATTGATACTGCAAGGTTCAATATCACAAACGATGAGCAGTTTGCACTCGATCTGCTTCGTGAGAAGAAGATACTCATCATCCACGGCGGCGGCTTCAACTGGGATAAGCCGGATCACTTCAGAGTGGTATATCTGCCTCGAACAGAGATATTAAAGGATGCCACAGGCAAGCTTGCAGACTTTTTGGCTTCATATAAGCAGAAATAATTATTGGCATAGATAATTATTAGCATAGATAATTATAAAACATATGATATAAAACATATAACATATAAGCTCCGGCACAGAAAACTTTTTGTTCTGACCGGAGTTTTTATATTATGCTGTAATATTTTTTAAAAGTAACCTACCTGTAACTTTACATAATGTATTATACACTTGTATCGCGGGGCGGCTGCACTTTAGATGGCAGACCGCACAGCACTCAAAAATGCATAGAGAAGAAAAGGAGAATTAAATGGAACTGCTTAGAGTAGAACACTTATCAAAAATATACGGGGCCGGAGAAAATCAGGTCAAGGCTTTGGACGATGTATCATTGAGCGTGGAAAAGGGAGAGTTTGTGGCAATTGTCGGGGCGAGCGGCTCCGGAAAATCCACACTGCTTCATCTGCTCGGAGGTGTTGACAGACCAACAAGCGGAAAGGTGTATATAAACGGCACTGATATTTTTGCAATGAATGATGATGAGCTTGCCATATTCAGAAGAAGACAGGTGGGTATCATTTACCAGTTTTATAATCTGATACCTATATTAAATGTGGAGGAAAACATGGCAATCCCGATGGAGCTTGACGGAAGAAAGGTTGAAAAAGCACAGATGGATGACATGCTTTTGCGCCTTGGACTTACAGAGAGACGCACTCATCTGCCAAATGAGCTTTCAGGAGGCCAGCAGCAGCGCACATCTATAGGAAGAGCCCTGATTACGAGACCGTCTATAGTGCTCGCGGATGAGCCGACCGGAAACCTGGATACCAAAGCAAGCAATGAGATTATGCATCTCTTAAAGACCTCAAACCGTGAGCTCAACCAGACAATCATTATGATTACACACAATATGGAGCTTGCAAAGGCGGCTGACCGCACAATAATGATAGAGGATGGTAAAATCAGATGAATTTGATGAAGAAACTCACATTAAAAAACTTAAAGCTTAACAGGAAAAGAACTATTGTCACTATAGTTGGAATAATTCTTGCAACAGCGCTTTTGTCAGCGCTTGTCACACTTGTGTCAAGCTTTCAGTACAGTATGATTGAATACCAGAAGCAAAAAGGCGGCGACTTTCATGTGAAATTTTCGAATGTGAAAATGTCTGAGCTTTCGGAGTTTAAAAACAACAGAAATATCGAAAGCACGTTTGAGACGATGGGTATGGGCTTTGCAAAGCTAGACGGCTGCAAGAATGAGGATAAGCCGTATGCGTATGTCATGGCAACAGATGAGGCCGGCTTTGAGAGAGGCTGCTTTCACCTGATAGAGGGGCGCATGGCAAAAAATGAGGATGAGATAGTCATTCCAAGGCACTTAAAGACAAACGGACGAATCGACATAAAGGTGGGAGATGAGATAACACTGGATGTCGGAAAGCGATATGATTCAAACACCGAAAGTGTCATAGGAGAAAACTGTGCATATGAGCATGAGGCAGAGACACTTACCGATACTGTGACAAAGCGCTACAAGGTGGTCGGCATCATGGAAAGACCGGGCTATGGAATGGAGGACTATAGTGCCGCCGGATATACATTTGTCACATACTCTGATGAGCTGGCAGCAATTGATAACGGCTCAAAGAGTGAGGCAGGCGAAGCTGACACTACACTCACAGTGTACAGCAGATATACTCAAAAGGCTTTAAGAAACAAGGATGCTGTGACTGCAGATATAATTGGTGTGGATGAAAAGCTGTTTGAGAAAGCAAATGATTCATCATATGAAATGTCTGCTGAGGAGAGTGACAGGTTTCTTAAGGAGATGGAAGATGCAAAATATGATATATATATAAATGGCTTCCTTATAAGCTATGAGTGCGTTTTCCCGATTGACGGCACATTTAAAGCACTGTTTACAGTGGCCGCTATTGTGGCTTTGATAATCATACTGACATCAGTGTACTGCATCAAAAACAGCTTCAATATATCAATCACTGAAAAAATCAGGCAGTATGGCATGCTTGCAAGCGTGGGTGCTACGAGGCGCCAGATAAAAAGCAGCGTTAAGACAGAGGCTGCAATGCTTGGAGTGGTTGGTATTCCTGTGGGTACCATGAGTGGTATTTTAGCATCGCTTGTACTTGTCAAGGTGGTAAATGCGCTGTCAGCAGGCTGGCTTAACTTTGCTTTGAGCTTTCACACATCACTGCCTGCACTTATTCTTGCTGTGATACTGAGTATAGCGACCATTTATTTCTCCGCAACAGGCAGTGCAAGAAGGGCTGCAAAAGTCACTCCGCTTGAAGCGATAAGAAACACAAAGGAAATAAAAATAAAGTCAGCAAAGCTTAGGACACCGACGATTATAGGCAGAATCTGGGGCATTGGAGGCATTATATCATATAAGAATATAAAGAGGAACAACAAAAAGTACAGAACCACAGTGACATCCATTGTCATCTGCTCAGTGACATTTATTGTGATATCATACTTTATGTCTATGGCCTTTAGCATGGTTGGGATGTCATATGCTTCAACAGATTACAATATCGGAATAAATATGTCATATAAAAAAGACATTGATATTGAAAAGCTCTCTAAGCTTGTGAGCGGTATTGAAGGAGTGGATGATTATCTGGTTGGAGCCAGATATGATTTCGATGTCAGTAAGCCTGAGTACACAAAGGAATATGGAGAGTATTGCGGGCAGCTTTATGATGACAGTGAGGATGTCTCACAAGAGTTTTTAATCACAGTTTTGGATAACAAATCGTATGATAAGTATGCGTCCGACGCGGGCATAAAAAATGCAGCTACAGGAGCAATTCTTGTGAATAAAGGCACATTTGATGTGTATAATGAGAACAGCTCAAAATACGTCAAAAAAGAGATGGAGCTGTACAAATATAAAGCAGGAGATACAATCGAGTGCGGCTATAATGTGTATGATGATGCTTCTTCGGATGAAAATGCCGTGGAAGGTAATACTGAAAGCAGCACAAATGATAATAATGCCGTGGAAGGCGATACTGAAAGCAGCGTTGATGATAACAATGGATACGTTGATGAGGAAACAATTAATAACGGAGTCAGAAAGACTGTGGATGTAACTATTGCAGGTGTAACAGACAAGGTACCGATCGGTTATAAGGGCTATAGCTATACAACACTTTTGTTTATGAACCAAAAAGGCTTTGAAAGCCTATGGGCTGACGGCAAGAGTGGCAATGAGCTCAAACCGGGATATGCGTCATATTTGGCATATGTGGTTGCAGAAAATGCAGATGATTATCAGGACACATTCGAAAAGGAAACGGAGGAGAACCCGGAGTATTCGCAGATTAGTTTTTATGTCAGCAATCTGGATAAGGAGATGCGCGATGAAAAATCACTCTTTACACTGCTTGGAGTATTTGCATACGGACTTATTGTGGTCATTGCCTTAATAGGAATCACAAATATCATCAATACCTTAAGCACAGGAATGGAGCTTAGAAGCCGCGAGTTTGCCACACTAAGAAGCATTGGAATGACAGATAAGCAGTTTGCGGGAATGGTCAGACTCGAGAGTGTGTTTATATCTGTAAAGGCGCTTGTAATAGGTGTACCGCTTGGTATTTTAATCAGCTATCTCTTATGTGTTATGATGAACAGGATGGATAATGCAATCATTTATGAGCCGCCGTATAAAGCAATTATATTGTGTATAGTGGTTGTAATAATGCTGATTTATGCTATCATGAAACTATCAATGACGAAGCTTAGACACAATAACATTATTGAGACGGTCAAGAATGAAAATCTGTAGAAAATGCGGGAGCTGATATGAAAAAAATACTTCTCATAGAGGACAATAAAGGAATAACAGAGGGACTGTGTGATACCTTTACAGAACCTGAATATGAGCTTTTGACAGCAGGAAATTTAAAGGAGGCTGGGGCGCTTTTGAGTGAGCACCCCGGCCTTGTGCTGCTTGATGTGTCGCTTCCGGATGGAAACGGCTTTGATTTTTACAGCGAAAGGCTGGAAAAAGAAAAAACACCGGTGATTTTTCTTACTGCAAAGGATGAGGAAAATGATATAGTAAAGGGACTCGAGCTTGGAGCGGAGGATTATATCACAAAGCCTTTTTCCGTAAGGGAGCTTGTGGCGAGGGTAAACCGCGTATTTTTGCGCAGGAAAAGTGATGACAGCTTATCTGTCATACACGCAGGAAGCATAAGCTATGATTTGGACAAAAAGGAAGCAAGAAGGGATGGTCAGATGATTGCTCTTTCGAGTCTTGAAAACCGCATACTTGATCTGCTTTTTACCAATCATGACAAGGCAGTGTCCAGAAATGCAGTGATTGACTGCATCTGGGAGGCAACAGGCAACGATGTCTATGACCATACTGTGACAGTCTATATGAAGCGCATCAGGGGAAAGCTTGGTGATGATGTGATAAAGACTGTGAAGGGAATCGGGTATCGTGTAGATTCAGGCGAAGCACTTTAAACAGTACCGGCTGACAGAGACAGTTCCCGGAGGAGAGCATGAGAAAGAAGAAATATAATTTAGAGAACAGAAAACACTTTGTGTATTTTGCGATAATATATACATGTATATGTGTGACAGTTATGGCTTTTACAGTCTTTTTCCAGTACAGGTCATATACGAAAAACTATAACGTCACAGTAGCTAAGCTGTGTGCACTCATTAAGGAAAAATATCCCGATGTATCAGAGGGCAGCATAGCCGGTATCATAAACGACAGCAGTATCGACAGTGATGATACGAATTTAAAAGCTGCAGAAACGCTCCTTAAAAAATACGGCATTGATATGGAAAAGGATTCTGCGGTTTTGTCAAATGAAAAAGCGCTTAAAGGAGCACTTGGGCTTGATATTTTTTTTGTTGTGCTTTTTGCAGGGGGCTTTTGCCTTTACATTATGATTATGAGGCTTAGCTTTAAAAGACAGGTCAGACAGGCTGCGGATTATCTGCGCCGCATAAATCAGGGAGACTACAGACTCGTTATGTCAGATAGCACAGAGGGAGAGCTTTCTATACTAAAGGGAGAGCTTTACAAGACAGCAATCTATTTGAGGGAATCTGCGGAAAATGCAAAGGCAGACAAGCTTTTGCTAAAGGATGCGCTTTCTGACATATCGCATCAGCTTAAGACACCGCTCACATCGCTTTCGATAAATCTGGAAAATCTGGAAGCTAATCCGGATATGGCGCCTGAAAACAGAAACAGGATAATGCGCAGGGCAAAGCGTGATGTGGACAATATATCGCATATGGTGCAGGCTATCCTTAAGCTCTCAAGGCTTGAAGCGGATGTTGTGGAGTTTGATGAGAAGGATATACTGCTGTCTGAAATTGTG
Organism: Agathobacter sp.; assembly: GCF_977054825.1. Taxonomy (NCBI): domain Bacteria; kingdom Bacillati; phylum Bacillota; class Clostridia; order Lachnospirales; family Lachnospiraceae; genus Agathobacter; species Agathobacter sp. The sequence continues at coordinate 50,924 of NZ_CDRTEH010000008.1, read as the reverse complement.
GCTGAGGCAGCTGACAATGTGATGGCACTTTGCGATTTGAGGGATGTAAGGCTGTCCATAGATGAAGGCTCTGATAAGGATGCCAGCATACATGCTGATGCATACTGGCAGTGTGAGGCCATTACAAACATAGTAAAAAATGCTGTGGAGCACGCAGAGAGTGAGGTAAGGATAGGCTTTTACAGGTATGAGATGTATGCCGAGATAACAGTGCAAAACGATGGAGAAGCCATAAGTGATGAGGACAAAAAGCATATTTTCACGCGCTTTTATAGCGGCAGCGGACAGCCGGCGGACAGCATCGGCATAGGACTTTCGCTCGCGGAAGCGATTGTGCGTCATGACAATGGATATATCCTTGTGGAGGATTGTAAAAAAGATATATTAAAAGATACATTAAATGAAAAAAATGAATGCAGTGGCACACGCTTTGTGGTAAGATATCTGTGATGAATTGAGAAAATTTATCAATAAATACACTAGGAAGCGATAAAATGACACTAAAAGAACTTGGCATAGGACAGAGTGCCAGAATACTTACAGTAGGCGGTGAGGGCGCGCTGCGCCAGCATTTCCTGGATATGGGAGTAATCCCAAAGGCCGAAGTAACAGTTATCAAATTTGCCCCGATGGGAGACCCGATGGAGCTTCAGGTGCATGGCTATGAGCTCACTTTAAGACTTGATGATGCGGCTCAGATTGAGGTAGAATTAATTGACAGCCGTTCAAGAAAGCATGAGGGCCCTAAAAAGATAAGCAACACAGCCCATCCCGGACTTGGTGAGGAGGGCAAATACCATGTGAAGGGCAGTGGTAATCCTCTTCCGGAGGGTGAGAAGCTCACATACGCACTTGTGGGAAATCAGAACTGCGGCAAGACTACACTTTTCAATCAGCTTACAGGCTCAAACCAGCATGTTGGCAATTTCCCGGGAGTGACGGTGGACAGAAAGGATGGCGCAATCAAAGGACATCCTGACACATCAATCACAGATTTACCGGGCATTTACTCAATGAGCCCATATACAAATGAGGAGATTGTGTCGAGAAACTTTGTGCTAGATAACAAGCCAAAGGCCATAATCAACATCGTAGATGCGACTAATATCGAGAGAAATCTGTACCTTACTATGCAGCTTCTTGAGATGGATATACCGATGGTTATCGCACTCAATATGATGGATGAGGTGACGGCAAACTCAGGCTCCATAGATGTAAATAAAATCGAGGGACTTTTAGGAGTGCCTGTTGTACCGATTTCAGCAGCAAAAAATCAGGGTGTCGATGAGCTGGTGCGCCACGCGATACACATTGCAAAGTATCAGGAGCGCCCGGGCAGACAGGATTTCTGTGATGAGAATGATTTCGGCGGTGCCGTGCACAGATGTATACACGCGGTCAGCCATCTGATTGAGGACCATGCAAAGCTCGCCGGAGTTCCAATCCGATTTGCAGCAACCAAGATTATCGAGGGAGATGCGCTTATATTAGAGCAGCTTCATCTTGACGAGAATGAGAAAGAGGCAATAGAGCATCTGATTGTCCAGATGGAGAAGGAGCGAGGTCTCGACAGAAGTGCAGCGATTGCGGATATGCGCTTTACATTCATTGAGAAAATATGCGAGAGCACTGTGGTAAAGCCAAAGGAGAGCAGGGAGCGTATCAGAAGTGAGCGCATCGACCGCATCCTTACAGGAAAATACACGGCAATACCTTGCTTTATAGTGATAATGCTTGCGGTATTTTATCTCACCTTCAACGTAATCGGAGCAGGTCTTCAGTGGCTTTTGGAGCAGGGCATAGGAGCTCTGACCACACTGACGGATAAGGCGCTCACCGCAGCAGGTGTGAATGAGGTGCTGCATGGACTGGTAATAGACGGCATCTTTCAGGGTGTCGGAAGCGTATTAAGCTTTTTGCCGATTATCGTGACACTGTTCTTTTTCTTATCACTTATGGAGGACAGCGGATACATAGCGAGAGTTGCGTTCTTCATGGACAAGCTCCTTCGTAAGATAGGACTTTCCGGACGAAGCATAGTACCTATGCTCATAGGCTTCGGCTGTACAGTGCCTGCTGTCATGGCGACACGTACACTGCCAAGTGAGAGAGATCGTCGAATGACTATACTCCTCACACCGTTTATGAGCTGTTCGGCAAAATTGCCAATTTATGCATTCTTTGTTAGTGCATTTTTCCCGAAGCATGGCGGACTTGTCATGGGAGGACTGTACTTCATTGGCATAGTTGTCGGAATACTTTTCGCGTTTATCTACAGAAAGACATTGTTTAGGGGTGACGCAGTTCCGTTTGTCATGGAGCTGCCAAACTACAGGATGCCGGGCGCCAAGAATGTGTGCCAGCTTCTCTGGGAAAAGGCAAAGGACTTTTTGCAGAAGGCATTTACAGTAATACTTATTGCCACAATGCTGATATGGTTCTTACAGAGCTTTGACATACACTTTAACCTTGTAACAGACTCAAAGGACAGCATGCTTGCCGCTATTTCAAGTGTTATCGTGCCAATCTTTAAGCCTCTGGGACTTGGCGACTGGCGTATATGCACATCACTTATCAGCGGACTCATGGCAAAGGAGAGCGTGGTATCAACACTGGAGATACTGTTTGGCGGAACGGTTACGACAGCACTCACAACACTTTCGGCCGCATCTCTTCTGGTGTTCTCACTGCTCTACAGCCCTTGTGTGGCTGCTATAGCATCCATAAAGAGAGAGCTGGGCACAAAGTGGGCAGTCAGTGTGGTGCTTTTGCAGTGTGCGATTGCATGGGTGGCAGCATTTATTGTAAGAGTGATTGGAATGCTTTTTATGTAACAAAAAACTGATTATTTTTTAAAAAATTAAAAGGAGATATGTGATGGAGATTAAACTGGAAAATGAATCACTTGAGCTCACGATAAACAGCTTCGGAGCAGAGCTAAAAAGCATCACAGGCAAGGAAACAGGTACACAGTATCTGTGGGATGCCGATGAGAAATACTGGAAGAGAAGCGCACCGGTGCTTTTCCCATTTGTCGGCAGCTTAAAGGACAAGAAGTTTACTGTTGATGGAACAGATTATCCGATGGGACAGCACGGCTTTGCCAGAGATATGGAGTTTGAGCTTGTATCACAGACAAAGGATGAGGCATGGTTTTCACTTAAATCAAATGATGAAACTCTTGCAAAATATCCGTTTGAGTTTGTGCTCGAAATCGGCTATAAGCTCTCTGGCAGTGAGATAAAAGTGACCTGGAGGGTGACAAATCCTGCGAAAAAGGATTTACTTTTCTCAATCGGTGGTCATCCTGCGTTCATGTGCCCTATTGCAGAGCAGGGAAAGCAGTCAGACTATTATCTAAAGCTTGACACAGACAGAGCAATCACCTACGGACTTATCTGTGACGGAGGACTTTTAGACAAGGATGATAATCTGCTTAAGGTGGATGCGGATGGATACTGTCAGATAGATGAGCATATGTTTGATAAGGATGCGCTCATCATCGAAAACAGACAGGCTTCAAAGGTGAGCCTGTGTACACCGGATAAGAAGCCATACCTTACGGTATCCTTTGATGCACCGTTATTTGGCCTGTGGTCACCGGCAGGAATGGGAGCACCGTTTATCTGTATTGAGCCGTGGTACGGCCGATGCGACAGAGCAGGCTTTGCCGGAGAATTAAAGGACAGGGAGTATGGTAATTCGCTTGCACAGGGTGAGAAATTTGAGAAGTCATATACGATTGCAATTGAGATGTAGATTTTAGAATCGGGGGCCGGCTTTTTTCAGGCCGGCCTGAAGCAGCCATTTTTGATCAATTTTCTTAAGTTCTTCACCGAATCTGACATGCAGCCGAACTGAGCCCTCGAGCTGCTCGATATGTTCAATGGTGCCCTTGCCGAACTTTGGATGATTGACATCGTCATTGATATTAAATTTTACAGTACTGTTTTTCTTTTTGCGGTATTCCTGCTCGCGTGAATATGTGTCGCGGATAGGAATACTCTTGTCAGTAATTTTCTTTTTGAGAACCTTATCATAATCGTGCTTAATAAGTCCTTCACCGGCTTTGTAGTAAGGAGTGGGAGCTGCTCCGATAAGTGAGCAGCAGTATTTCCACGCACTTCCGTGGATGCCGGGCTGCCAGCTGTATTTATCAGGGATGTCCATATTGTACTGCATATAGTGGGCATATTCATGCTTATATAAATCCATCCTGTCATCCTTTGACAAGGGCTTTGCCACACAGTAGCCGATGAAAAACAGCGAAAAATGAAATTCTTCTTCATCCTGCCCAAAGCCCGGAGTGTATGCGCCAAGCCTGTCCGTATCAAAGCCGAAGGTGATGGGAACCCTTGCACCGTTAAGCCCAAGCTGTCTGTCGAGCTTCTGGTAGAGAAAGCGGATTTCCGCGAGATGTATTTTTGTTTCGTTTTCGAGTAGTTGTCGTAAATTGTTGTCTAAGTTCATAAGTATATCTCTTTTAAAAAATCAGTTTGTTTTCAATACAATAATGATATATTCCGTCTTCCTCAACCGATTTGCATACAAAATCAGCCTTATGCTTGACTTCGTCCTTTGCATTGCCCATGGCAATACCAATGCCTACAGCTTCAAGCATTTCAATGTCGTTATGTCCGTCACCGAAAGCAATGGCTTCATCCTTTGAGAAGCCATAATGCTTAAGTACTGCAGCAACAGCATTGCCTTTGCCACTGTTAAGCGGAATAATATCAACGGCCTTATCCCACCATGCAGTTATCTGTGAGTGTGGCGCACCGGATAGAATCTGTGAGTGCTCATCTTTTTGACAGGAGCACATAATCTGATAGATATCAGTTTTGCTTATCTCGTCAAAATTGTCAGCGATTTTAAGCTTTTCACTGCCGAAGGCAAAGTATTGCTCTAAATCAGGGTCGGTACCGTTTGTGACAATCATATGCTCGTTACTGATTGCGATAGCACGATTCATCTGCTTTAGATTGGAAATTATCTGATATTTGTCGTGCTCATTAATAGGGTTTTTGAAGATGATATCATTGCCTGCGGTGACGAATGAACCGTTAAAGGTGAGCAGGACATCAAAATCAATTCCATCAAAATGAGGCACACCGGTGTAGCTTCTTCCGGTAGCCATACAAAGGATGATGCCATTTTGGTGGAGCTGCTTAAGTGCAGCAGCAGTGTTTGCGGATAATTCTTTATGTCCCAGCCGAAGCAGGGTGCCATCCACATCAAAGAATGCTATTTTAATCATAACTTGACCTCTGAATATAATTTATTTTTCGTAAGAGTTAATAATTTTTAAAAGTTCATTTGGGGTTACAATAAATGGTTCTATAGGAAAATGTTTACTATTTCCGGTAACAAGATAAGCACCGCAGTCTTTTTTTGACATTACAACTTCATAAAAAACCAAATCTTTTGGGTCTGGTAATTCAGTGTTAGTGATGGTTTGAACAGTAAAAATACCATATATTTTTATAACATCTAATAATGTTTGGATATTTTCTTCTGTAAATTTAAATTTTTTTCTATGAAGTACATTACAGTATTCTTCCAAAATTTCAGCATTATAAACGGGAATGATTGTTCCGTCAAATACCAAATTGAGGATTTGGACGGTTGCTGCATCATCATGTTTTGATAGAAGCGCAGAAACCAATACATTTGTATCTATTACAACCATGAATTTCATAACTATAGTTCCCCCACATATTATATTTTTTATAGTGTTCTGGCTTTTTGTATTTCGGAATTTATTTCTTCAAGCGACAAATCCTGAATGTTATTTTTTTGGGCAGATAAACGCATATCATTAAATGCACTACGACCATCTGATAAGGAAACAGTGTTTGAAGCTGAAATTTCAAAAGGAATTTTTCTTTCACGTACAACAGCTCTGGCGAAAACATTTATTGCTGTAGAAGCGTTCATTCCAAATTCTTTACAAAGTCCATCAAATTGAATTTTTAATTTTTCATCCATTCTAACACTAAAAGTAGATTGAGCCATATAGATTCCTTCTTTCATAAATAATAAATTGTAATGTTTATTGTGAAATAATTATACACATTGTGTTGAAAAATATCAATATAAATAACACATATGCAACCAGAAACGAACACTGTTATGTGTGAAAAGTAACCACTGTACTCTGCCACAACGTAAGGTACGTAAGCCGGGGACGGATGGGGAGACACGCGCTTTAGCAGGAGCGCATAGCGAAGAGACTTAGATACTGTAGAAATTATGCCCATGAAGCACAGAAATGCACCTGCAGGAACGCATAGCGAGGAGAACCGCGCCATGGACGGCGCGGTTCGACGGTTTCGTCGAGTATAGAAAGTTTCAAAGCATAATTTCGTACAGAATCTTAGTCGCGAAGCGTAGCGAGAGCGAAAGTGCGTGTATGCCCATCCGTCCCCGGCTTACGTACCGTCCTGCAATTAATGCGCAAAAGTTGCGCGTAAAAACGCGCACCCAAAACCTTTTTTGTGAAAAATGCTTGAAAACAAAAGTTGAAAAATGTCGAAATTGCACATTGACATAATCACAATACTGTAATATACTAAGTTCAGAACAAGCGGTTGCGCGTAAAACGCACCTAAGAAATAAATCAAATTACAAGCAAATGGAGGAAACAACGGATGGACAAATTTATTGTTAACATCATTCACCGCCCTGAGATGGTGCCTGAGTATTCAGCAACAGTGACAGGACAGGGAAAAGAAGAGGATATCGGAGATAAGAAGCTCATCACAGAGTCTCTCGACATCTTCAAGACACAGCAGAGACTTGCGCATGAGGCAGGACTTAAAACTACAATCCAGATGACATACGCTTCACTTTTCAATGATGAGGCAGTAGAGCTTGCAAAACAGGATCACGAGAAATACGGTGATGAGATTGCACTTTCACTCCTTGGACTTCCATGTGAGGAGTTTAGAGAGAAATATAAGACAAAGGATTTCTGTATCTGGATGTTCTCGATGGAGGACAAGAAAGCAATCGTAAATGATGTTTTCGAGAAATTCCATGACAGATTCGGTTTCTATCCTGAGTCAACAGGCTCATACTATATGGATGCAGACCTCACAAACTACATCAAAGAAAAATACCCAATGGTAAAATGTGCAGTTGCAACATGCTGGGAGGAAGGCCCAAAGGCATACCACACATGTAACAACTCATGGTATACACTCTTCGACGGAGGCCCATGGGCACCATGGATTCCATCAAAGCAGAACACACATGCACCGGCAGCAAATAAGGAAGAGGATAGCGGAATCGTAGCAATCCCACATCTCTCACGTGACCTTATCGCCTGCTATGACGGAAACGGATCAAACTTCGGAACACACCCACAGAACGTGCTCCGTGGAATGATTTACGATACAAAGACATGGGAGTATCCATATCTTTACAACCTTATCGACCAGTACAGAGACCTTGCAAAATACAATAACGGATATTCATACAACATGATGTTCGTAGGACCTGGCTGGATGAACAAGATGGGACGCTGGGAGCAGCCATATGAGCTTCTCTTAAAGTCTTACACAGACGGCTGTAACTACTATGGCAAGTTAAAGAAAGAGGGCAAGCTCATCGACATGACAATGTCAGAGTTCGCTGATTACTTCAGAGAGAAGAAGGGTGTCAATGCAGGAAACTACAATGAGCCTGAGTGTGCACCATGGAGAGATATCCTCTACGGCTCAGACAAGCAGCTTTTCTGGTACTGTGACCCATACATGAGAGCATGCGTAAACATGGATCAGGGTGGAGCAATCGTAGACCTTCGTCCATACGTTGCAAAGCTTGAGTGGCCTGTAGGAATCGGAACAAAGCATGTACAGGATGCATCTTATCCATTCCTTATCCAGGAGAAATACAGAGCAGGATACTTTACACACTATGCAGGAGCAGGAACAGTAAGAAGTGCCAAGCTTTCACACAACGGTGAGGAGGTTGACCTTTGTCTCTGCCCTACACACAGCCATTTCTCTGAGGAAGTAATTGATGGCAAGAAGACAAGAATTCTTACTCTTGATCCTGTAGATATTGAGTTTTATGATGTTAAGCTTACTCTTCAGACAAAGGAATACTTTGAGGAGGGCTCATCAAACATCAAGATTGAGCGTAATATCCTTAGCATGAGTGATCCAAATGCGGAGGTTTATCTCGACGAGTACATCACAGCATGCTACGGAACAACAGAGTATCCTGAGGATATGACAGGCATCACACTTACATGTGAGGGAGAAAACCCACAGAGCATCAATTATGAGTACAAGTGTCGTGATGCAAAGGTTGACGGAGCAACTGCAGTAAGCGCAGTAATTCCTGCAATCCAGACAAAGGTTTCACTCACACCATCTGCAAAGGCAGAGGGATACATTGAGGAAGGATATGCATTCTCTCCAATGTTCAAGCTTGGTTACAAGAAACAGATTAAAGACAAGGAGGTATTTGCAACATGGCTCAACTTGGAAAAGGCAAATTAAACTACAGATGTCCTTTATGTTTTATGAGGGATCTCGATATTGATATGTTCTATAATAAAGAAACCGGTATTTATAGCTGCATCCGCTGTCAGTTCAGAGGTACAGAGGAAGAGGTGCTTCAGGGCAACGAGGATGTCCGCAAGAAGTACAAGGCTATGTACAAGAGATTCGACAAGTTCGATTTTGATTAAAGTAGTGATGATTGGTACGCTGCTGCTATAATGGCAGCAGCGTATTTTGCATTTTGCTACAAAGGAGAGTATATATGGCAAAGAGAAAAAAAGACACGATGGAATTCAGATTCTATGAGCTGCCACAGGGAGAGTCTGCACTTGTGCTGTGCGGAGAATCCTGGAAGAGAGTGTATGGCCATGAGGAATTTCACCTGCATTTCCATAATCTGCTGGAAATCGGCATATGCCGGGAGGGCGATGGAAATATGTATCTGGATGAGGATATTTACCAGTATCATGACGGCGATATTACATTTATCCCTGAGAATTTTCCTCATGTTACAGTCAGCTATGGTGATGTGGTAAACTTCTGGGAGTACATTTTTATTGACCTGCGCGCTGTGATAGAAGAGATGTTTCCAAACAATGTGGCATTCCAAAACGATGCAGTTTCGACCATCTCAAAAAAAGCATTTATGACCAATGTATACCAGAGCCCGGCTGTGGCAGAGTATATAAATGCCATAATAAGGGAAACCCGTGAGCACAAGATATATTCCCAGAAAACAATAAAGCTTCTTGTACAGGGGGTTGTTATTGAGCTGCTGCGTAAATATGATGAGCTTCCTGAGGAAAACAATGATGTTGTAAAGGGAACCAATATGTCACAGATTGCTACTGCACTTGACTACATGAACAAGCATTACAGCGAACCGATAAAGGCAGGGGAACTTTCGGCACTATGCAACATGAGTGAGACGCATTTCCGCAGGCTGTTTGAATCATACATCAATATGCCTCCTATGGAGTATCTGAATCTGATAAGAGTACAGAAGGCGTGCGAGCTTATGAAAAAAACAAATGAGCCTATGGAGCTTATTGCACAAAAGTGTGGATTCACAACCCAGTCAACTTTTAACCGTAATTTCCGCAAATTTTTGGACACTTCGCCATATCAGTGGAAGATAAATCCTGAAAATTATGAGCATAAGCTGCTGAATTTTAGGATATCTGCACTAAAGGGATGGTAGAAAATACATGTTTTCGTATAATTTTGTACATTTATGCTTGAATATGCACATAATTGTGTGGAATTTGTTAACACAAAAGTACCATATATAGTTATAATGACTATGTAATCAAGAAACGGACAAACATTCGTAGTCAAAATGCCCAATTAAAATAATATGATTATGAATGAATTGTGAACGGAGTATTGCAAAAACATCATTTTTATTAGGGAGGAAGAAAAATGAAAAAGAAAGTAGTTTCATTATTACTCGTAACAACAATGGTTGCCTCACTTGCAGCCGGATGTGGAGATTCATCTTCATCAGGAGATGGCACAGAAAAGACAGGTAAGAAGGTAGAGACCGTAGATGATGGCCATACACTTACAGCTTGGGCTTGGGATGCAAACTTCAATATCCCGGCACTCAAAGCAGCAGCAGAGGATTACAAGAAAAATGTAGATCCTGATTTTGTACTCAATATCGAGGAGCAGTCACAGTCATCTGATATTGAGACAGCAATTACAACAGCAGGTTCAGCAGGAGATTACACTACACTTCCTGACATCGTATTATTCCAGGATCACTACTTCCAGCAGTACCATACAAATTATCCTGATGCATGGGTATCAGCAAATGATGCAGATGTTAAGTGGGATGATTTCAGCCAGGAGAAGTTATCATTCTCTACAATCGACGGAGAGCACTTTGGATTCCCTGTTGATAACGGAACAGTTATCTTTGCTTACAGAACAGATCTTCTTGAGCAGGCAGGCTACACAATCGATGATATGACAGGAATCTCTTGGAAGGATTTCATCGAGGTAGGTAAGAAGGTATATGATAAGACAGGCAAATACTTACTTGCTATGGACGGCGACGGAAACGATTTATTCTACATGATGCTTCAGGCAGAGGGTGAGTCACAGTTCAAGGATGGCAAGCCAAACTTTGTAGACAACGCTAAATTAAAAGAAATCATGCAGGTACTTAAGGACATGATCGACAACAATGTTCTTTACCTTGCAAATGACTGGTCAGATTACACAGATCAGGCTATTCAGGGAGATATGGTTGCCGGTGTTATGAACGGAAACTGGATTATTCCTACAATTGAGAAGGTTACAGACAACAGTGGAAAGTGGGAGATCACATCTCTTCCAACACTTGAGGGTGGCGAAGGCTATGCATCAAACGGTGGTTCTTCACTTTACATCACAAGCAACTGCAAGCAGACAGACCTTGCTAAGAAATTCTTAGCTTACACATTCGGTGGCGGATCTTATGCAGACAAGGGTGTATCTGATACATATGACAATGCTCTTAAGAATGGTGGTGTTATCACTACATACACACCAGCAGGCAAGTCTGATGTTTACAATGAGGGTGTTGAGTACTTCAACAACCAGCCAATCTACGCTAAGATCGTTGAGATGGGTGCAAATGTTAAGACAATCGAGCAGAGCGATTTCCATTACGATGCACGTAAGAAGCTTGCTACAGCACTTATCAATATCACTCAGAACGGTGCAGATATCGATTCAGAGATAAAGACAGCAGAGGATGACCTTAAATTCACAATGGGACTTTAATCTGTTAGCTTGATGGCAAATGTACAGGGAGCCATTAAATGGCTCCCTGTTTTTTCTCAAAGACTTATAGTTAGGAGGCCTTTACAGTGAAGAATAAGAAAAAAGGAATGAGCATAACCGGTAAACAAAAGGCAGCCGGCTGGATGTATCTGGCTCCGGCAACAATACTCATTTTCATAATGAGCTTCTGGCCTATAATCCAGGCTGTTATTACATCCTTTAAAACCGGCTCAAGTGCAAATATGAAGTGGGCAAATCCACTTACCTACAACTACACAAGAATGTTTCAGGATGCAGTTTTCAAGAGATCTATCGGAAACACATTCTTGTATTTAATTATCGAAGTGCCAATCATGCTTGTACTGGCAATCTTACTGGCACAGTTACTTAACAACAAGGACCTTAAATTTAAAGGACTTTTCCGTACATGTGTATTCTTACCATGTGCAACATCACTCGTATCATATGCATTGATTTTTAAATCGCTTTTTGCAACACAGGGACTTATCAATACAATCCTTGTTAAACTTGGAATATTAGAGAGCAACTTTAACTTCCTCGGTACAGGCTGGAGCGCTAAGATTATTATCATAGTAGCTCTTATCTGGAGATGGACAGGATATAATATGGTGTTCTTTTTAGCCGGTCTCCAGAATATAGAGTATTCTGTTTACGAGGCTGCAAAGATAGATGGAGCGAGCGGCTGGAAGACCTTCTGGTCTATCACGGTTCCTCTTCTTAGACCTACAATTGTTATGACAACTATCATGTCAATAAACGGTACATTACAGCTCTTCGACGAGTCTGTAAACCTGACAAAGGGTGGACCTGCAAATGCAACAATCACCATGTCACATTATATCTATAACGGCTCATTCGGTGAAGGTGTTGCAAACTTTGGATATGCATCAGCAATGTCTGTTATCGTATTCGTTATGGTTGCTATACTGGCATTTATCAATCTGAAAGTAGGTGACAAGCGTGACTAAGAAAAAACATGGATCATCAATACAAAAAAGGCTTATACCTTCATACATTTTTCTTGTAATAGTTTCGTTCATCTCAGTATTTCCGTTTTTCTGGATGATATCGGCAGCAACCAACAAGTCTATTGACGTTGCAAGAGGTAAAATTGCATTTGGCGGCTATGCCCTTGAGAACTTAAAGAAACTGTTTGCATCACAGAACGTTGCACTTGGAATGAAAAACTCATTTATCAATGCAACAGTTCAGACACTTATAGCACTGCTTGTCTGCTCACTTGCCGGCTACGGCTTTGAGCTCTATCATGACAAGGCAAAGGATAAGCTGTTCTCAGTTTTACTCCTTGCCATGATGATTCCGCAGGTTGCTACACTTATTCCTCTGTTCAAGATGATGTCAAAGCTCGGCTTTACAAATACAGTATGGGGCTTCATGCTCCCGGCTATTTCGACGCCGTTCCTCATCATGATGTTCAGACAGAATTCGAGAAACTTCCCAATCGATATCATGGAGGCGGCACGAATTGACGGACTCAGTGAGATTGGCATTTTCTTCAAGATGTATATGCCTGTACAGAAATCAACATATGCAGCTGCTGCAGTTATCACATTCATGAATGCATGGAACTCATATCTGTGGCCAAAGGTAATCCTCAATAAGCCTGATGCTATCACAATGCCAATGCTTATTGCAAACCTCGCAGCAGGATATACAGTAGATTACGGTGTACTGATGATGGGCGTTCTTTTCTGCTCTATCCCTACAATGATCGTATTCTTTGTACTCCAGAAGCAGTTTGCAGAGGGAATTACAGGATCTGTTAAATAAAAGTAAAATAATATTGTTAAAAATCAAGAAGGCAAATAATGTTTATTATTTGTCTTCTTCTCTTAAGGAGGATAACATATGAGTAATTTTGATCCAAATATCATTAAAAATCCGGAAATATTTGAGCAGAACAGACTTGCGGCTCATTCGGATCATGTGTGCTATAAAAATGAACTGGAGAAGATCAAAGGAAAATCAAGCCTGAGATATGATATGAACGGCTTATGGAAGTTTGCGTATGCAAAGAATCAGTCTCTGGCTCCTTGTGGCTTTGAGGCAGCTGATTATGACTGCAAAAGCTGGGATGAGATCAGGGTTCCTGCACATATCCAGATGGAAGGCTATGATGTGCCAATCTATACGAATACCACATATCCGTGGGAGGCTGACGAGTCTATAAAGCCGGGTGAAGTACCTGAGATTTTTAATCCGGTTGCAAGTTATGTGAAGTATTTCACAATTCCTGATAATATGAAGAACAAGAGAGTATGCATTTCCTTCCAGGGAGTGGAGAGCGGCTTTGCACTCTGGCTGAATGGACACTATGTGGGCTACAGTGAGGACACCTTTGACCCATCTGATTTCGAGCTTACTGATTATATTGTTGAGGGTGAGAACAAGCTTGCGGTCAGAGTATGGAAATGGACATCCAGCAGCTGGTGTGAGGATCAGGATTTTTACAGATTTTCAGGCATTTTTAGAGATGTATTTTTGTATGCTGTTCCTTGTGCACATGTGGAGGATCTGTCAGTTGTTCCTACACTTAATGATACCTTTGACGAGGGTACACTTAGCGTGTCAATAAAGGCAGACGGCGATGGCATTGCAAGTGTAAAGCTGTACGAGCTCGGTGATTTGTCTGTGGAAAAATATGACAGGGCAAAGCTTTTACTGGAAGAGTTTGATATAGAGCTTAAGGACAAGGAGCTTTGCGAGGGCTCATGTAATGTGAAAAATCCTCTGTTATGGAGCGCTGAAAAGCCAAATCTGTATGAGGTTAAAATTATAGTTAAGGACTCACATGGAAATGAGACCGAGTTTATCAGCCAGCTGGCAGGCTTCAGACGCTTTGAGATGGTTGACGGACTCATGAAGCTAAACGGTAAGCGTATTGTATTTAAGGGTGTCAACCGCCATGAGTTCAGCTCAGTCACAGGCCGTGTGCCAAACCGTGATGAGGTGATAAAGGATATTGTTACAATGAAAAAGAACAATATCAATGCGATAAGAACAAGTCACTATCCTGATGATTCCATGCTCTATGAGCTTTGCGATATTTATGGAATTTATATGATAGCTGAGAACAATCTTGAGAGTCACGGCACATGGGAGGCATACAATAAGGGCTATGTGGACCTTGATTTTGTTGTGCCAAAGGACAAGCCACAATGGAGAGAAATGATGCTCGACCGTGCCAACTCATGCTATCAGAGAGATAAAAATCATCCGGCAATCCTTATCTGGTCATGCGGCAATGAGTCGTTTGGCGGCAAGACAATATATGAGATGTCACAGCTTTTCAGACAGCTTGATAAGCATCGTCTGGTGCATTATGAGGGAGTATTTAACGATAGAAGCTATAATGACACAAGTGACATGGAAAGCCAGATGTATACACCGGTCGCAGGAATTGAAAAATTCCTGGCAGAGCATCCTGAAAAGCCGTTTATATGCTGCGAGTATACACATGCCATGGGAAATTCCTGCGGTGCTATGCACAAATACACAGAGCTTTCAGACCGCGAGCCTAGATATCAGGGTGGATTTATCTGGGATTATATCGACCAGTCAATCTACAAAAAGGACAGATACGGCAAGTGGTTCCTCACATATGGCGGAGATTTCGGTGACAGGCCTACTGATGGGGATTTCAGCGGAAACGGCATCTGCTACGGCGGAGAGAGAGAGGCTTCTCCAAAGATGCAGGAGGTGAAGTTCAATTATCAGAATATCTCGGTTGATTTTGACAGTGACTACATCTTTACGGTTACAAACAAAAATCTTTTTGTAAATACATCGGTTTTTGATGCTTTTGCCATTCTTCTTGCAGACGGTGAGGAGGTTTACAGGACAAAGCTTCAGGTATCTGTTCCACCTATGGAGAGGGCAAGCTATGAGGTGCCGGTGACTCTTAAAAATTCCATGATAGATGTGGAAAAAGAGTACTGTATTGTGGTATCATTTGTATTGAAGGAAAACACTATCTGGGAAAAGGCCGGATATGAGATTGCATTCGGACAGCATATGATAAAGAAGCCTGTAAGTGAGTATTCATGCGACAAATCAGTTGAGCTTATTGTTGGAAACGGAAATATCCTTGTAAGGGGTGAGAACTTCAAGGCACTTTTCTCAAGAATGAATCTGGGAATGGTTTCATATGTATACGGTGGCGTCGAGATGCTTCCAAATACTATCCCACTGCCGAATTTCTGGAGAACACCTACCAACAATGATTCCGGCAATATGATGCCACAGCGCTATGCACAGTGGAAGATTGCCAGTATGTATGTGACCACCAGACAGGATCAGCGCTTTGCAGATACATCACCAAGGGTAGAAAAAAATGACAACAATATCGCCATCACATACACTTATTTTATGCCTACCACACCGCAGAGCTCATGCGAGGTGACATACAGAGTGTTTGGAGACGGAACCATCGAGACAACGCTGTCATATGATCCGGTTAAGGAGCTTGGTGATATGCCTGAGTTTGGCATGATGTTCAAGCTGGATGCCGACTATGATACAGTAAAATGGTACGGACTCGGACCGCAGGAGACATATGCTGACAGACAGCATGGCGGAAAGTATGGTGTATACGAGAATAAAGTGGCAGACAATATCGCAGAGTATCTCGTTCCGCAGGAGAGCGGCAACAAGTGCAGTGTAAGATATGCAAAGGTTATGGACAAGAAGGGCAGAGGCATGCTGTTCTTTGGTGATGAGCTCTCGTTCTCAGCACTGCCATATACACCGCATGAGCTGGAAAATGCGGCTCATCATTTTGAGCTTCCACCTGTACACTATACTGTTGTCCGTGTGGCAAAGAAGCAGATGGGTGTAGGCGGAGACGACAGCTGGGGCTCACATACTCATCCGGAGTACCTGCTTGATGCCTCAGAAAAAATGGAATTCACATTCTGCTTCCGTGGAATCTAGGATGGTACTACTACCGGAACTGCTCTCATGGTGTAAATAAATGATATAAGAATAAATTATATAAGAGTAAATGATATAAGAATTAAGGAGGATTAAAATGTCAAAATTTATTAAGGGTATGGATTTATCGACCTTGCTCGAGCTGGAACGCTGCGGAGCAAAATACTACGAGGATGGAAAAGAGAAGGATATTCTAGACATCATGAAGGAGCATGATGTTGACACAATCCGCATTCGTCTGTGGAAC
Organism: Agathobacter sp.; assembly: GCF_977054825.1. Taxonomy (NCBI): domain Bacteria; kingdom Bacillati; phylum Bacillota; class Clostridia; order Lachnospirales; family Lachnospiraceae; genus Agathobacter; species Agathobacter sp. The sequence continues at coordinate 34,418 of NZ_CDRTEH010000008.1, read as the reverse complement.
GACCCAAAATCAGAGGATGGTGAGCCTTACGGTGCGGGTAACAATGACCTGGCTGAGACTATCGCTATCGGAAAAAAGGTTACAGATGCAGGCTTTGGAGTGCTTTTGAATTTCCACTACAGTGATTTCTGGGCAGATCCGGGAAAGCAGATTAAGCCAAAGGCCTGGAAGGATTTCGGTGTGGACGAGCTGGAGCAGGCTGTATATGATTTTACACTTGAAAATCTGACAAAGATTATTGAGGCAGGTGTAAATGTTACAATGATTCAGGTAGGCAATGAGCTCTCAAACGGACTTTTATGGCCTGAGGGAAAGGTGCCGAACTACGATAATATAGCTAAATTTGTGAATGCCGGAATACGTGCCTGCCGCAAGGTAAATGCTGATATTCCGATTATGATTCACCTTGATAATGGTGGAAATAATGAGCTTTATGTCAGATGGTTTACAAACTTCATCGAAAGAGGAGAGGAGTTTGATTATATCGGATTGTCATACTATCCTTTCTGGCACGGCTCTCTCGACCAGCTTGAGTTCAACATGAATGACATTGCAAAGCGTTTCAATAAGGACCTTATCATCGCTGAGGTATCCATGGGCTTTACAATGGACAGCTACAAAGAGTACGAGAAGCTTTCAGACTCTGAGCGCAAGGGCTATGCGACAAAACCGGAGCTTGTTGAGAAAATAGATTATCCTATGACTATTGAGGGTCAGGCTGATTTTACAAAGGATTTCTTAAACAGAGTGGCAAATGTGGTGGATGATCACGGAAAAGGATTTTTCTGGTGGGAGCCTGCGTGGATTCCTGTACCGGGCTCAGGCTGGGCTACACCTGCTTCGCTAAAGTATATGAACGATCCGGGACCATGCGGCAATGAGTGGGCAAACCAGGCACTCTTTGACTATGATGGAAATGTGCTGCCGGCACTTGATGTTATTAAGAGCTTTAAAAAATAATAACATATGTAATTTTGTTGCATGATTTGATTTGTTATGTTGCATTTTCAGTCGGATGTATTGCAATGTAAAAATGTGCAGTTATAATAGAGTTATAAAGAAAAAACGAATTATTTTAACTATCAATTTAACGCAAATACAATCAGCAAAGGAGAAGAAAAAATGATACAGCAGAACGTATTAGACAAATTCAAGGAGCTATTTGGAGCAGATGGGGATATCAGAGTATATTTTGCTCCGGGACGTGTAAATCTGATCGGTGAGCACACTGACTACAATGGAGGACATGTGTTCCCATGTGCACTGACTATCGGTACATATATGGCAGCAAGAAAGCGCGACGACAGGAAGCTTCGCTTTTACTCTATGAATTTTGACAATCTGGGTGTGGTTGAGTCATCACTTGATGAGTTTACACCTGATCCGGATGGACTTTGGACAAACTATCCAATGGGTGTTATGTGGGCCTTTGAGGGACGCGGAATGAAGCTTGAAAGCGGTCTTGATATTGTTTTGTTCGGAAATATTCCAAACGGCTCAGGACTTTCATCATCAGCATCTCTTGAGGTAGTTACAGGATACATGTTAAAGGATATTTACGGCTTTGACGTGACAAATCAGGATCTGGCACTTATCGGTCAGTATTCAGAGAACAACTACAATGGCTGTAACTGCGGTATCATGGATCAGTTTGCATCTGCAATGGGCAAAAAGGATAATGCAATTTTCCTTGACTGCAATACTCTTGATTTCGAGTATGCGCCAATCGTTTTAGACGGTGCAAAGATCGTGGTTACAAACAGCATGGTTAAGCACAGCCTTGTAACAAGTGCTTACAATGACAGAAGAAATGAGAGTGCACAGGCACTTAAGGATTTACAGACAGTATGTGATATCAAGACTCTCGGAGACCTGACAGATGAAGAGTTTGAGGCTCATAAGGATGCTATAAAGGATGAGGTTGCACGTAAGAGAGGCAAGCATGCGGTTTACGAGAACCAGCGTACCATCAAGGCTGTTAAGGCACTGAAGGAAAATGATATTGAGACCTTTGGAAAGCTTATGAACGCCTCACATGTGTCACTTCGTGATGATTATGAGACATCATGCCCTGAGGTTGACGTACTTGTTGATGAGGCATGGAAGATTCCGGGTGTTATCGGCTCACGAATCACAGGCGGCGGCTTTGGTGGCTGTACTGTCAGCATAGTAAAGGACGAGGCTGTTGATGAGTTTAAGGCAAACCTGACAAAGGCCTATGAAGAGAAGGTTGGAAAGACACCTGAGTTTTATGTTGTTTCAATCGGAGACGGACCTAGCCGTCTGGCATAAAATTTGCAATATAAAATAACAGTAACGGATAAATAGGGTTTTCCAGACAATGATTAAGGAGCACGACATGATTCAGGAGAGAATATTAGAATTAGTAAAATATGGTCTTACAACAGGACTTGTTGACCCGGCTGATGAGGTATACACAGTAAACAGACTTCTCGAGGTACTCGGAGTGGACGATATCGAGGATGAGATCTTTGAGAAGGCAGCGGCACAGCCTGCATGGACACAGGAAGAGGCAGAGGAGAAGCTTGAGGGTATACTCGAGGATATGATGACATACGCATACGACAATGGCATCATGAAAGAAAACAGCATTGTATACAAGGATCTTTTTGATACAAAGCTTATGGGCTGCCTTGTAAATGCACCAAGCGTGATCAGAGCCCGCTTTAAGGATTTATACGACAATGAGTCTTCACTTGCGGCAACAGATTATTTTTACAAATTAAGCTGTGACAGCAATTATATCAGAAGACAGCGTATCAAAAAGGATATGAAATGGACCACAGACACAGAGTATGGCACACTTGATGTGACAATCAATCTCTCAAAGCCTGAGAAGGATCCAAAGGCAATTGCTGCCGCTAAAAATGCAAAGCAGAGCGCATATCCAAAGTGCCAGCTCTGTAAGGAGAATGAGGGCTATGCAGGCCGCGTAAACCATCCTGCAAGAGAAAACCACAGAATCATTCCTGTTACAATAAATAACAGCCAGTGGTTTTTCCAGTATTCACCATATGTATACTACAATGAGCACTGTATCGTTTTCAATTCAAAGCATACACCGATGAAAATCGAGCGTGCCACATTTGGAAAGCTGCTTGACTTTGTGACACAGTTTCCACATTATTTTGTAGGCTCAAATGCTGACCTGCCAATCGTTGGAGGCTCTATCCTGAGTCATGACCATTTCCAGGGCGGACACTATACCTTCGCTATGGCAAAGGCTCCGATAGAGAAAGAAATCACATTCAAGGGCTACGAGGATGTTGAGGCAGGTATCGTAAAATGGCCTATGTCTGTTATCAGAATCAAGTCGGCAGACAAGGATAAGCTTATTGACCTTGCAGACAAAATTCTTCTTGCATGGAGAGGCTACACAGACGAGGAAGCATTTATTTTTGCAGAGACAGACGGAGAGCCACACAATACTATCACACCTATAGCAAGACGTCGTGACGGAGATTATGAGCTTGATCTTGTGCTCAGAAACAATATCACCACAGAGGAGCATCCGCTTGGTGTGTATCATCCGCATGCCCACCTTCATCACATCAAGAAGGAGAACATCGGACTTATCGAGGTAATGGGACTTGCAGTGCTCCCGGCCAGATTAAAGGGTGAGATGGCAGAGCTTAAGGAGGCAATCCTTACAGGAAAGGATCTTCACTCGACTGAGACTCTTGCATCACATGCAGACTGGGCTCTTAAGTTTATGTCTAAGTATGATAAGATTGATGAGTCTAATATTGATGGTATCATCAATGAGGAGATTGGACTTGTATTTAAAGAAGTGCTTGAGTGTGCCGGAGTGTACAAGTGCACTGATGAGGGACGTGCAGCGTTCCAAAGATTTATAGATGCGGTAAATGCATAAGATTTATTTTTTATAACGCAATGCCCCAGCGTCCATGCTGGGGCATTGTTGTATGTGGACATAATTCTAACTGCTTCTAAGCTGTTTTTTGTAGTTTGTGCAGGCAGTGGATGAATGCAGGTACCAGGAAGGCATCTGCGAATATCCATGCGAGTGGGCTTGCAAAGCAGGCGGCAGAAAAGCCGAATATCGGTACAAATACAAGTCCGATGAGTGAACGCGCAATCATTTCTGCTACTCCTGCAAACATCGCAAAGCCGGAAAAGCCCATGCCCTGTATGGTGAAACGTACTGTGTTTACCAGAACGAGCGGGATGTAGAAAAATGCATTTGTCAGCAGAAACTGATGAGCCTGTAATACGACCTCTGTTTCGCTTGGCGATACAAACAGGTAAATCAGATAGTTGGCTATAAATAGCAGTGCCACAAAAATTAAAACCGAATAGATCGATCCTATAACTGAGGCTGAAATAAGCCCCTTCTTTACACGTTCGAATTTGGCTGCGCCGACATTTTGTCCACTGTAGGTGGCCATTGTGGAGCCGAGTGCGTCAAATGGACACATCATAAACATTGACAGACGGCTTGCAGCGGTCATTGAGGCAACTGCGATGGAGCCTAAGCCATTTACGGCAGTCTGCAGTATGACGCTGCCTATAGCGGTTATCGAATACTGAAAGCCCATGGGAAGTCCCATGACCATCAGATTTCTGACATATGAAGAGTCAAGCTCCAAATCTTCTCTGGATACATGTAACAGAGGTACCTTTTTGGCTATGTAAATGATGCACAGCAATCCTGATATACCCTGTGACAGTACGGTTGCAAATGCTGCTCCAAACACTCCCATGTTAAATACCAGAATGAAAAGTAAATCAAGACCGATATTTAGAACAGCCGCGATTATAAGGAAAATAACAGGTATGACCGAGTTGCCGAGAGATCTCAGATATCCTGACAGCAGATTGTACAGTATTGTGGCAGGAATGCCTGCAAATATGACAATCAGATACTGGTAGGCAAGATCGTAAATGTCGCTTGGCGTATTCATCCAGGTCAGAATGTGACCGCAGAGAAGCACAGTGAGTGCCGTCATGATTATCGCGATGATTACAGAGACAATCCCTGCATTTCCAACATATTTTTTAAGTCCTTTTTCATCCTTGGCACCAAAGCGCTGTGCTATTGGAAGCGAAAAGCCGGCACACACGCCCTGACAGAAGCCGATGATGAGAAAGCAGATGCTTCCGGTAGAGCCGACTGCGGCTAAGGCCGAAACACTTAGAAAACGGCCGACGATTATAGTATCCATAAGGCTGTAAACCTGCTGAAAAAGCATTCCGAGAAGCAACGGAAGAGAAAAGCCCAGAATGAGCCTGGTAGGAGAACCTACAGTGAGGTCCTTTGAATTATTTTTAGACATTATTTATAATCCCCCTTGATTAAAAATAGATAAAAACATATATAAAAATAGTAATTAAGTGTAATATACAACCTTTACAAACATAAGTAAATGAGGTAAAGTTAATTTGTTGGCATTTTTTTGGGTACATATTTTAAAGTGAATAAAAACGCTGATTTTATGTTTGATATCTTGTTTTTTAAGAAGAAATTTGAATAATCAGTAAATATGTATTGGCTGACATATAATTAAATTTGGAGGAAAAGAATGAGAGACTGGGAAAACAACATTCGAAGGGTTGTGCCTTATACACCGGGAGAACAGCCAAAGAATACCTGTGTTATTAAGTTAAATACAAATGAGAATCCATATCCGCCAGCGCCGGGAGTGAAGGAGGTTTTAAGTAATTTCAATACAGATGATTTAAGACTGTATCCTGACCCAAGGGTTGATAAGCTGGTAAATGCAATTGCGGATTTTTATAGGATAGACAGCTCGAAGGTGTTTGTCGGAGTTGGCTCTGATGATGTACTTGCCATGATTTTCATGACATTTTTCAATTCAAAAAAGCCGATACTGTTTCCTGATATTACGTATTCATTTTATGATGTCTGGGCAGATATGCTTCGAATCCCTTATGAGCAGCTTCCGCTGTCTGATGATTTTTCAATAGTGCCGTCAGATTATTATAAGGAAAACGGCGGAGTAGTATTTCCAAACCCTAATGCTCCGACAGGAAAGCTCATGCCTCTTGATGAGATAGAGGATATAATAAAGCATAATCAGGATGTAATTGTCGTGGTAGATGAGGCATATGTGGATTTTGGCGGTGAGAGTGCGCTGCCGCTCATTGACAAATATGATAATGTCATTGTGGTACAGACGTTCTCAAAATCACGCTCTCTGGCAGGCTCAAGAGTTGGTTTTGCCATGGCAAGCCCGGTGCTTATCAAGTATCTGAATGATGTGAAATATTCGTTCAACTCATATACCATGGACAGAATCACAATCGAAGCAGCTACAGCAGCGATAAAAGACAGAGCATACTTTGAAGAGACCACAGCAAAGGTCATAAAGACACGTGAGTGGACAAAGACAGAGCTTAAGAGGCTTGGCTTTACATTCTGTGACTCAAAGAGCAACTTTATATTTGCAAAGCCTGCAAATGTTTCGGCAACAAAGCTCTTCGAGGACCTTAAGGCAGACAATATATTTGTCAGACATTTCAGCTCACCTGAGCGGATCAACGACTATCTGCGCATATCCATAGGAACCGATGAGCAGATGCATACACTAATTAAATTTTTGGAGAATTATTCATGTTAAAAAAATATATTTACATCTTTTTAATTTCAATGGTGCCACTTATTGAGCTTCGAGGAGCAGTTCCGGTTTCGCAGGTGATGGGCCTGCCGATAGTGCCGTCATTTATCGTTTGTATCATTGCAAATATGCTTCCGGTACCAATTATTTATCTTTTTGCGAGAAAGGTGCTCATCTGGGGAGCAGACAAACCAATCATTGGAAAGTTCTTCAGCTTCTGCCTTGAAAAAGGAGAGAAGGGCGGTAAGAAGCTTCAGGCAAAGGCCGGAAGAGGTCTGTTTGTTGCACTTTTACTTTTCGTAGGTATCCCGCTTCCGGGAACAGGTGCATGGACAGGAACACTTGCTGCAAGTATCCTTGATATGGATTTCAAGTCAACAGTTGCCGCTGTCATGCTTGGAGTACTGCTCGCCGGTATGATTATGATGATAGTAAGTCTGGCGGGTGTGTCTATATTCCTGTAGAATTTATGGGGAGCTTTCTTCGTCCTTTGTTAAACAGTACAAATCCGGCTGCCAGTGAAACAATTGTAACCGCAATCACAATCACAAAGGCTACTACGCTATTGTCTGGCTCAGGGAAAAATCCTGAAAGTGTGCCCCAAAGGTTGAAAAGCAGATGCAGCCCCATAGAGTAGTATATCGAGCCACCGCGTTCGCAGACATATCCGAGCACGATGCCAAGTGCAAAGGCATATATGCCCTGAATCCAGTTGAGATGGAACAGTCCGAAAAGTGCAGCCTGCATCAGATTGGCAAGAGCAAACGGCAAAGCCTTTCTGGCGCAGCGCATGGTCACACCGCGGAAGATAAGCTCCTCACAGATTGGCGCCAGTATGACAGAATAAAGAACGGTCACAAAGGTGGTATCTGTGATGCCGGATGTCTCAAAAAGCTTATTGTACTGCTGAAGCCAGTCGGGACGGATATAGCCGGTTAAGCTTGCAATGAAATTGGCAGCAAACTGTGTACCCGGCACGAGTACGACGATTGCCGCAAGCATCATGGGATTGAAGGTTTTCTTAGCAGATGGAAGAAAATCACCATCGTATCTGGCATAGTACCACATGCCAAAAATTGCTATGGTAATGAGTGCATAGATGACCATAATCATCATGTTAAAATTCACAGATGTAAATGTCTTTTCAATGCGGTCAGATACGTTTGCAGAAGCAAAAGCAAGCTTTCCGACAAGCCCCTGTCCAAACACTCCCATACCCATCATAAAGAATAAGGCGATAGTCTGAATTGCCTCAACTGCAAGCAGTGGGACAAATGTGTAAAAGAAATATCCTATTTTTTTCATTTTCAATTTACTCCATTCTGATTTATTAGGCGATAGTAACATTAGTATAACATATCGGAATTTAATTGCAAGAAAGCTGTTTACTTTAAAACTTTAATATGTTAAAATTGAAAGTAAATAAATCGCATGAAAAAGGAGAACACGATGAGCAAGAATCTTAAAACAGAAGCAGTAGACCATTTGTTTGATGCTATTTTGTGTCTCAAGGATAGAGCAGAGTGTTATACATTTTTTGAGGATGTTTGTACTGTAAATGAGCTTTTTTCTCTATCACAGAGATTTGAAGTGGCAAAGATGCTTAGAGAGCAGAAGACATATCTTGATATAGCAGAAAAGACCGGGGCTTCCACAGCCACGATCAGCCGTGTCAACAGATCATTAAACTACGGCAACGATGGATACGATATGGTTTTTTCACGCATGGAGGATAGCTCTGATAAAGAGGATTAGTTTATCATAGGGGGAAAGAAAAACAGGCTCGTTAATTTGAGCCTGTTTTTTTATGGGAAGAATCCTCTTTTTCTTCATTTAGATTGTCGATCATGCGCTCAATCAGCATTTTCTTGATGTAGACATCAAAGCTCAGCATGCAGATAAAGCTGAATGTGTGGAGAAATTTCTGATCCTCATCAGGAAAATCCTCAAATGTCTCGCCGGCAATCTTGTATTTCTTGCCGAGATCCTTTAGGAGCTTCTGCGACTCTCCAGCCTCTAAGCTGAAAACCTCCGTATAGACATCCTGCATCGTAAATCCGTCGTCGTTGCCGAAATACTTCTCGGTAAGCGGATTAAGAATCGAACGGATATCGTTGATGCTAAGTATATTTTTGAAATAATATATAAAAAGCAGTGTGAGCACGTGCTCCTTAGAGTACTTTTTCTTGTCCGGAGAAGGGAGCAGATTGTTTTTGGCATAGTTGTTTATCATTGTCTTGGTAAGGATTTTGTCGCTTTCATAGCGCTTTGATGCAGCGAGCTGCTCGTCCATGAAGGTTGTGACCTGATCCATGTACAGATCAATGTTTGGTATGTCCTCCGGCTTTATATAATCTATTGATTTAAGCTGTTTTAATAATTCTGATAAAAATTCTTTAACGTCATTCTCCATATCATCACCTCAGACTTCTATTATATAGTATTGAAAACTATATGACAAGTTTTTTTTGAATTTTCTCATATTGGGTTGTGCAAAACATATGTTTGTGGTATGCTGTAATTAAATTATTTTTGTATTTATGGTATGTGTGCCTGTAAAAGACTGGAGAATTGAGAGGAAAACAGATGAACTTAGATATGTTGAATGAACAGCAGAGAGAGGCCGTTTTGACTACGGAGGGACCGCTTCTTATTTTAGCGGGGGCAGGCAGTGGCAAGACCAGGGTCCTCACATACAGGACAGCCTACCTGATAGATGAGTGTGGTGTTAATCCTTACAATATCATGGCAATCACCTTCACCAACAAGGCTGCGGGAGAGATGCGTGAGCGAATTGATGATATGGTGGGCTATGGTTCGGAAAGCATATGGGTTTCTACCTTCCATTCGACATGTGTGCGTATACTGCGCAGGTACATTGACAGGCTGGGATATGATACGAATTTTACCATATATGATGCTGATGACCAGAAGTCTCTGATGAAGGACATCTGCAAGCGCCTTGAGATAGATACCAAGATGTATAAGGAAAAGATGTTTTTAAATGTCATATCATCGGCAAAGGATGAGATGATTGATCCGATAGAGTTTGAAAACCGCTTTACAGGTGACTTTGTGAAGCGCAAGCAGGCACTTGTATACAAGGAGTATCAGAATGCCTTAAAGCAGAATAACGCACTCGATTTTGATGATCTGCTTGTGAAGACAGTAGAGCTTTTCAAGCTGGATAAGGAGGTGCTTGATTACTATCAGGAGCGCTTCAGATATATCATGGTGGATGAGTATCAGGACACCAACACCGTGCAGTTTGAGCTTATCAGGCTGCTTGCCATGAAATATAAGAATCTGTGTGTGGTTGGTGATGATGACCAGTCCATTTACAAGTTCAGAGGTGCCAATATCTACAATATCTTAAACTTTGAGAAGCATTTTGAGGATGCAAAGGTCATAAAGCTCGAGCAGAATTATAGGTCTACCCAGAATATCCTTGATGCCGCCAACAGTGTCATTTCCAACAATGTGGGCAGAAAGGATAAGCGCCTTTGGACCGACAACGGAGCCGGAGACAGGATTACCTTTGAACAGCTTGAGAGCGGCTTTGAGGAAGCAGATTATGTGGCGCGCTCGATAGCTAGGCTCGTGAGAAAGGGTGAGGCGCACTATAAGGACTGTGCTGTGCTTTACCGAACCAACGCGCAGTCGCGTCTTTTCGAGGAAAAATTTATTGCAGCCAACATCCCATACAAGATTGTCGGCGGCGTGAATTTCTATGCCAGAAAAGAAATAAAGGATATCCTTGCATATTTAAAGACTATTGACAATGGTCATGATGACCTTGCGGTAAAGCGAATCATAAATGTGCCAAAGCGCGGCATCGGAGCCACAAGCATCAATAAGGTGACAGACTATGCCCTTGAGAAGGGGATAGATTTCTATACGGCACTGCGCTATGTCGATGAGGTGCCGGGCATGGCGAGGTCAGCAGGCAAGATAAAGCCGTTTGTGATGTTTATACAGTCGCTTCGTGCGAGAGCCGAGATGGATTCGGTTTCGCAGCTCATACAGGCCATTATCGATGAGACCGGCTATGTCGATGAGCTGAAGGCCGAGGGCACGGATGAAGCAGAGCAGCGTATTGAGAATATTGATGAGCTTATAAACAAGGCTGTTGATTACGAGCAGGGTGAAGAGAATCCTACTCTCAGTGGCTTTTTGGAGGAAGTGGCGCTTGTAGCCGATATAGACGGGCTTGACGAAAACAGCGACTATGTGGTTCTTATGACTCTGCACAGTGCTAAGGGACTTGAGTTTCCGAATGTGTATCTGGCGGGCATGGAGGATGGTCTTTTCCCAAGCTATATGTCAATCACAAGCGATGATGCCACAAGCGAGATAGAGGAGGAAAGGCGCCTTGCTTATGTTGGCATCACGAGGGCCAAGGAGCATCTGACCATCACATCGGCGCGTATGCGCATGGTGCGTGGAGAGACACAGTTCAACAAGGTATCGCGATTTGTGAAGGAGATACCGCGTGAGCTTATGGCAGGCGAGGTCTATGAGCCAAAGCGTCGTGACGACGACATTGAAAGAAATTCACAGAGCACCTACAGAAAGGCTAAGGAGGCCTTCAAAAAGACACCTACATACGGTACAGAGTATGCGACCACGTTTAATACACAGCGCACAAGGACACCTGTATACACACCTGTGAGCAACCAGAAGTCATTTGCCAGTGCAAATACCACCGGAGGTCTTTCATATAAGGTAGGAGACAGGGTATCGCACATCAAGTTTGGCGCGGGAGAGGTCATGGCAATTGTAGAAGGCGGCAGGGATTATGAGGTTACCGTGGACTTTGACAAGGCCGGTACCAAAAAGATGTTTGCCTCATTTGCCAAATTGAAAAAAATTGACTAAAATTATTGTAATTTTTGTAGGAAAATTGGATATAATATGCTATAATGGATTTAACAAATAGCATTTGACAATTACTTTTGGAAAAGGAGCGGATTGAATTATGAGTAGAGTTGAAGAATTATTAAAGGACAACAAGCTTACAGAGAAGCTCAGCATGGCAAAGCTTAATGATCTTCTCAAAAAAGAAGAGGAAGAGAAGAAGCCTTCCAAGGCTGTTATCATATTTGCCATCATTGGTGTGTTAGTTGCAGTTGCAGCAGCTGCATATGGTATCTACAGATTCTTTACACCGGATTATTTAGATGATTTCGATGATGAGTATGATGATGAATTCGATGATGATTTCTTCGAGGATGAAGACGATGATGATGCTGAAGAGGAAAAAGAGGCACCAAAGACTAAAGAAGAGAAATAATCGTTTTTAGATAATGGGGGCTACATATGTAGTCCTCATTTTTCTTTATGTGTGAAGCCAGGCACTTGAAGTCGGGCATACAAAGGAATAATAAAGTAAAAAGAGAGATAAGAATTACATGAAAAAAGGATTTAGAGGAACAGGAACCGTAGAAAGAGTAGACTTCCCGAACAAGGGAATAGCCGTTACAGATGACGGCGACAGAGTAATTGTGAAAAATACAATTCCGGGACAGAAGGTGGAATTTGTTGTAAATAAAGTAAAGCATCAAAGGGCAGAGGGCAGACTCATGGAGGTAATTGAGAAATCGCCTCTGGAGACAGAAGAGCCATGTCCTCACTTTGGAATGTGCGGGGGCTGTACATATCAGACAGTGCCTTACGAAAAGCAGCTTGATATGAAGCTCACCCAGGTGAAAAAGCTCATTTCGGATGCCATCGGCACTGAGGAAGAGTCAGGATATGAGTTTATAGGGATACATGGAAGTCCTAAAAAGAGCGAATACAGAAACAAGATGGAATTTTCCTTCGGTGATGAGTACAAGGATGGTCCACTCGCGCTTGGCATGCACAAAAGAGGAAGCTTTTATGACCTTGTGACAGTATCGGACTGTCAGATAGTGGATGAGGATTTCAGGACAATATTAAAGGCAACACTTGATTATTTTTCCAAAAACAATATTCCATATTTCCACAGAGCAACCCATAAGGGCTATCTGAGGCATCTGCTTGTCAGAAAGGCAACAAAAACCGGCGAAATCATAGTAGACCTCGTTACCACCACACAGACAGAGGGCTTCAACGAGGAGGAGCTGCTCGCAGGCTTTAGATATGCACTTTTGACCAGGCACTATGACGGCAGATTCAAGGGTGTTTTACACACAAAAAATGACAGCGTGGCAGATGTGGTCAAAAACGAGGGTACAGAGGTACTCTACGGAGATTCATATTTCTACGAGGAGCTTTTAGGTCTGAAATTCAAAATCACACCATTCTCATTTTTCCAGACCAACTCACTCGGAGCGGAGGTGCTCTATGAGACAGCGCGAGAGTTTATCCTGGGAGATGACAGGGATTCGCTAAACGGTAAAACAGTCTACGACCTCTACAGCGGAACAGGTACCATCGCGCAGCTTATGGCACCGGTGTGTAAGGAGGTAGTAGGTGTCGAGATAGTCGAGGAGGCAGTTTGCGCTGCAAAGGAAAACGCTGCCCTTAATGGCCTTGATAACTGTAAATTTATCGCAGGTGACGTGCTCAAGGTGCTTGACGATATAGAGGAAAAACCGGATTATATAATTCTTGATCCACCACGAGACGGAATCCATCCGAAGGCTATGGGCAAAATCATAGATTATGGTGTTGAGAATATGGTTTATATTTCATGTAAACCGACAAGCCTGGCAAGGGATTTGCAGATATTTATGGCTAGAGGATATAGAGTGGAGAAGATATGCTGCGTGGATATGTTTCCGAATACTTATCATGTGGAGACGGTATGTTTATTGTCCAAACTTCATGAAGCGAAGCATTATGTGAATGTGAGACTGGATATGGATGAACTGGATTTGACATCTGCGGAGAGTAAGGCAACCTATGAGGAAATCAAAGCATACGTGGCTGAGCATAATGATGGAATGAAAGTTTCAAATCTGTATATTGCACAGGTTAAGGCTAAGTATGGGATTATAGAGCGAGAAAATTATAACAAGCCTAAGTCAGATGATGCCAGACAGCCTAAGTGTCCAAAGGAGAAGGAAGAGGCAATAGTAGAAGCGTTGAAAGCTTTTAAGATGATTTAGTTTAGGAGTATGACGATATGAGGGTTTTATTAGGAACAACAAATCCATCAAAGGTAAAAAGATTTTCGGATTTGTTAAAAGGGTATGATATTGAATTTATTACTTTAAGAGATATCGAAGTTATAGAAGAACCTAAGGAAATGGGGAATACACCAGAAGAAAATGCTATTATGAAGGCAGAGTTTTATGGACAATACTTTGATGTTGTTATTTGTAATGATTCTGGATTATATTTTGAAGAACTGGATTTTGAGGATTTGCGTCAGCCGGGACTAAATATTAGAACACCTATGAATATGGATAGACTGTCAGATGAAGAGATGATTGATTACTATTCAAAACTTATTGCAGGGCTTGGAGGTAAAGTCACAGCATATTACCTAGATGGAATTGCAGTTTATAATCACGGAGTAATTTCATCGTTTATGGACAATATGGCAGCTCAAAAAAACGGATTATTCTATATGATTGATAAAGCTTCATCAAAAAGATTTGAAGGATGGCCTCTTGATTCATTATCAATCAATAAAGAAAACGGCAAATATTTTGTTGATGGAAGTATTGAAGAAAGCAAAGAAAATATCATAAAAGATCAATATCAAAAGAGTGTCGTAGATTTTTTGATTAAGTCTTTACATATAGCATAGTATAGGAGAAATGAGACAACTGGAGTTTCCTAAGAATATTCAGGCAATTGTCGGCGGAAAAGAATATTCGCTAGATAATGCTGTCTTAAAAATCTGGCCGGAAAGTGAAGAAACAAATGGCGAATATGCAAGTGCAATAAGAAGTTTCAAACACAATTTGGATATTCAAAAGATATACATAAATTTTGATATAAAAGATACTATTGAGAGGCCGAATGACATTTGAAGGAGAAAATAGTGGACAGAAATAATGCATTAACAGATCCTAAGAAACTTGTCAGAGTAGAATTAAAAAATGCTGGATTTGATATTGATAAAATCAAAATACCGGATAGAGTATATCTTCTTGCTGATGACATTTTTGATGAAATGGTGTCAAGAAATGTAGGAGAATATAGATATCCATTAGGTGGGAAGTTGTATGTGTTTAATAAAAATGAAAACATTGGTTTTATAAAAGGGCATATGTGCTCGCCTGCGATAGCTACACAAGCGGAGGATTTAATTGCCGGAGGCGTTAAAGAATTAATTCATGTTGGTTATGCCGGGGGCTTACGACCAGAATTAGTTCCGGGAGAGATTATTCTTACGGACGGTGCTTTTAATGATACTGCAGTAGCAAGGTTGTACGGATATGATTATGATATAATTCATTCATCGAAGGATTTGACGAACGAGATTGAATCAATGATAACAAGTGCAGAAATACCATATAAGAGAGGAATTCACTGGACAACGGACGCAGGTTATAGAGAGACGTGGGGACAAGTCATGGATTATCGGGATAAAGGAGCACTTTGCGTTGAAATGGAAGGTGTTGGTTTGTTTACAATAGCTAATTATAGAAAATGTGTGGCAACAGGTATATATGTTGTTTCTGATGTGTATTCAGAGAATGATTGGAAACTTGGATGGGAAGGCAATGATATTAAAAGAGCTGTTGGTGCTGTTATTGATATGATAATTGAGTCTATAAGATAGATTGGAGTGTGGTAAGATAGTCGTGAAGTTTGAAAATGTTTATTTTATTAATGGGACAGCATATGCTGGAAAATCCACAATGGTAAAACTTCTGGCAGAAAAATATGACGGAATCGCCTGCGAAGAAAATTATCAGGATAGACTTTTAGAAAATTTGGATACCAAGGAGTTTCCTAATCTTACTTACACAAGAGATTTACAGGATTGGGGTGAATTTGTCAGAAGAACTCCAGATGAATATGAGGCGTGGGTAAATGGAGTTACGAAAGAATGTACTGTCTTAGAAATTGAAATTTTAAAGGATTTAGTTTCCAGAACAAAGAAAAAAATATTTGTAGATACTAATATTTCGGTTGAAATTTTACATGAAATTTCAGATGAAAATCATGTTTTGATTATGTTAGCAGATCCGAATATTTCTGTGCAGAGATTTTTTGAAAGACCAGATAAGGAAAAACAGTTTTTATATCAGTTGTTATTGAAAGAAGATAATTCTGAGGAGGCTATGATAAATTTCAGAGAATGTCTGAAAAGAATTAATTTACAGGAAAGATATATGATGTTTCAAAAATCTGGATTTAATGTAATAACAAGAGACGAAAACCGTAGTATTGATGAGACATTTGCTTTGGTAGAAAATATGTTTGGATTAAATAGATAAAGTCGATACAATGTCTGAGAATGTTAATGCGGAGCAAGGTGTTAGTGCGCATTGACAGACTTTTGGTAAAGCCGGTTCAGGTGGCGGTGAAACTGATGCCGGATGCTGAGATGGAACCGCCGTATGATGGTGCGAAAAAATGATTCTGGTTGATGATGTGGATAATCGGCAGTTTCTGTGTGAATTGGTTGAGAGCATGTGGGAAGAATTGCTTAAGAAGAAAGAGAAAAATTGCACGTAAGACTTGACAAAATCGAACAAATATTCTATATTAACAGTGGAGATTTTATACCCAAAAGTAGAAAATACGAATGTACAAATGGAGCTCAAGCCCTTGTGGTTTGGGCTTTTTCTAATTTTGTAGAAAATCTGAGAACAACTATTTCTAAAAAGTCAATTATCATTTTGTAATGGAAAATAGACAGAATTATTCACAAAACTGTTTGTACAATACTAACAAATTTTTGAGCGTATATAGTCTTGTAAAAGTGGCAGCATGGCAATCGAGTAACATCGGTTGCTTTTTTGTTGCCTAATTTTAGAAAGTCATCAATTGTCCCGATAGAGTGATTTCTAAAAAATAAAGTAAAAAGAGTGGAGGAAATGCAAAGTGAAAGAGTATTCAAAAGGTATTTATGTGAAATTTAAACCAGAGGAGGTGGAAATACTGCATGATCGGATGAAGGAAGCCGGAGTTCAAAATATGAGTGCGTATATCAGGAAGATGGCGATAAACGGGTATGTAATAATCCCTGAATGGCCTGATTTGAACCGGGTAATATCTTTACATACAAGGATTAGTAATAATCTCAATCAGTATGCTAAGAAAGCAAATGAAACGGGGAAGCTGTATGAAGAGGATATTGCAGAAATAAAAAAGATAAATAATGAGCAAACAGAGCTTCTAAAAAAGGTACTTGAAGTAGTTATTCATCTATATGAGGAAGATTCAAAGAAGAGAAAGTGAATTGATAAAAAGCGTTAGCGTGGCTCTGCGGTTTATCTGCAGTTCGAGGGGATTGGGGCATTTTCCCCAACAAGCAAAAATGCGCCGGGTATATACCGGGGCACTGCTTGCCAATTTGAGAAAAAATGAAAGGAAGGACTTTATTTATGAGAAATTTAGAAAAAGAACAGAGGCTTGGAAGAAATGGAATAGAAAATCTGTGCATTAAGCCGACGTTTAATTACTGTACTGGTGAAGAGCAGTTTACTTTCTTCAAGTTACCAAAATGTCTAATAGATGATGCATGCTTTTTGGGGTTGTCAATAGATGCAAAACTTTTATATGTAATCTTTTTAGATAGGGTTTCATTATCTATAAAAAATGGATGGGTGGACGAAAACGGAAGAGTATTTATCTATTATTCTGTAATAAATATTTGTGAGATATTGAATTGTGGAACACAAAAAGCCTGCAAGTTATTGGACGAACTGGAGACATTCGGGGCACTTGAACGTAGGAGACAGGGACTTGGAAAACCTAACAAGCTCTATTTAAAGAAAGTGTTTTGAAAGATATCCACATAAGAAAAAATCAAAGCACATAAGACGTAAAAACCACAGTCAGAAATTTTGATTTTTACGATTACAGAGTTTTTATTTCTACAGGTCTGGAACTGAAAAAATCAAAATCTAATAAGACTAATATTAACAATACTAATTTTAATAATATCTATCTTATCCTATCTGAACGAAAGAATAGTATCTTGGATAGGATATGATGGATAACAATGGCAGAAAGGATTTCAATTATGATTAAAAATAAAGTGGTTATAAAAGAAAGAGATGCATGGAGTGATTTGGCGAATTTTATTGGAGAAATGGTGGCAAAGTATGCAGACGCAATGGAACTGGACCAATTACCGGATCCTGATAATTATCTTCGTATGAAGAGAATAAAACAGTTGTACATGGAATTATATAAAACAGAAAATATTGAGAAATTCAGAAGTATTATCATTTCTATTGAAAGAAATGCTGCGGCATGATAGAATGACCGTATAAACGGAAATAAAAACGATAAATACGGATATAAAATATAACGGAGGAACACACATGATTATCAGTGAAAGAATTTTTTACATAATGGAGCAGAAGAACATGAGTCAGTTGGAACTGTCGAGAAGAACTGGGATTGCAACAAGTAACATTAGTGATTGGAAAAAGAAAAAGACGAATCCAAAAGCAGACTGTCTGTTATCCATATGTGACGCATTGGATATTACACCGGAACAGCTTTTAACGGGAAAAGGAATTGATCCGGAGTATAAAGATGCAGATATGGATTATGAAGTTACCAGGTCGGATATTAAGATATTGAAGCAGATTCATAGCCTTGAAGACGAGCAGTATAAAAGATTGATGGCATATATGAAGGCATTGCAGAAACTGGAGCAGATGGAAAGCATTGTGGAAAAATAGTCTGTGAAGTCACAATTGACCGAGTTCTTTGAGCGATGGATGCTTCTTGTCCGAAGAGCAAGAAGATGGAATATACAAGGAATGCTAATAACAAGGGATGTGTGATTTCATAGCAACAGAATAGAAATCAGCAATTTATAGAAATTGTAATCGATTGGTTGGGAGGAAGAATGGAAGGAACAAAAGAATTGATTACTACAGATGCTATTCGGAGTAAGGTGTACATACTTCGTGGACAGCAAGTAATGTTGGATCAGGATTTGGCAGAAATTTATGGTTATCAAGTTAAAAATTTAAATCAACAGGTAAAACGTAATTTGACAAGATTTCCAGAAGATTTTATGTTTCAACTAACTAAAGAAGAAGTGGAATTGGTGAAATCACAATTTGTGACTTCACGGAATATAAATTATTTTGAAGGGCAAGAAGGAGGGCGTAGAAAATTACCATACGCATTTACAGAACAAGGAATTTATATGCTTGCGACAGTTCTTCGTGGAGAATTGGCAGAACAGCAGAGTATATTTATAATGCGTACTTTTAGGGAGATGCGTCACTATATTAGTCAAAATCAACAGTTTGTTACTAGAAATGAAATGGAACTTTTAACAGCGAAGGTTGGAACGATAACTGAGAGACAGGATCGAATGGAGAAAAAGGTAGAGTTCATTCAAAAAGATGTGACCATTTTAGCAGATAACTTTATTACTGATAAGGATAAAAAGGATTTTGTTATTTATAAAGGACAGAAGTTAGAGGCTGACATTGCTTACATAGAAATCTATCAGCAAGCAAAGAAATCAATCTATGTTGTAGATGATTATATGAATGCAAAGTCATTACAACATCTTTCTCAGAAGGCTGATGGTGTGGAGGTTGTTTTGTTCACAGAAAATGGAAAAGGTGGGAAGGGGTTTCTTACAAAATCTTTAGTGACAGATTTTCAAAATGAATATCCTTCTCTTCAAATTAAGCCTAATCCTGATTGTCATGATAGGTTAATTGTACTTGATTATGGTGAGGAGACAGAACTGGTTTATCACTGCGGAGCATCCAGTAAAGATGCAGGGAAGAAGCTCTGTGCAATTAATCAGATTACAGAAACCGCAATTATTCATCCGGTAATAGATAGATTACTTTTGCTGCCGGATAAACAAATATAATCTGCAGTCGATTTTTTCGACCGCAAAATTGATGTTATGAGGTGATCAGAATGTCTAAAGAGAAAATAAAAGTGTATCTTTACACCCGTGTCTCGACAACCATGCAGATAGATGGCTATTCTCTGGATGCACAGAAAACAAAAATGAAAGCGTTCTGCGACTATAATGAATATGAAATTGCCGGTGAGTATGAGGATGCAGAAAGCCCGGCAAATCAATAGAGGGAAGAGTTTCATTTAATCAGATGATGGAGGATATTAAGTCAGGAAAAGATGGAGTATCTTATGTTCTTGTATTTAAACTTTCCAGATTTGGAAGAAATGCGGCAGATGTACTTGCAACATTACAAGTAATGCAGGATTTTGGAGTGAATCTGATTTGTGTGGAGGACGGAATAGATTCATCCAAAGATGCCGGGAAGCTTATGATATCTGTTCTGTCAGCAGTGGCAGAGATTGAACGCGAGAACATTCGTGTTCAGACAATGGAAGGAAGGATGCAGAAAGCCAGGGAAGGTAAATGGAACGATGGCACGGTAGATCCGTTTAAGCTGACCTTTGTTATGAAAGGGAATGGCAACAGTGTTGTCCCGAATGCAAAGGAATGGTTCAAGGTTGAAAAAAGTACAACAAAGACCGCATAGATTGTGGTATAATTTCATTAGTTATATATTGTACAGATTATAATAATGAAGTATGGAGGAGGGATAGACTATGAACATTAGTATGCCTTTGATTTCGCCACTTTCAAGAAAGTATTTTAACTATGCGCAGGAAAAAGAAAATAGAAAGCATTACAGAGCAGAAGATATAAGAATTTGTATTGAGTATATATGCGATGAGATTGTATATGAATTTGTATCTGAAACAGATAAAGGAAAGTGGAATGATTATGATTTGCATGATAAATTGACGACATCTAAGCAATTTATGGATAAAACCGTAGTGAATAGGCTTATAAAAGCTAAAACTGTGGGAAATAAAGGCGTTCATAAAGGTGAAGAAGGAAAATATACCGAAGCAAATATAGAAAAAGCAATTGAAGCAGTAAGAGAATTTTCCTTAGAAGTATTTGTTGCTTATTTTAAGCATAACGGATTTGGAATAGTAACAAATTCATGGATGCCTACAGCTTTTAGCACTCTTCCACCAGTATATAGAGTGGTTATTCTGAAGCGGTATTATGCATCAGACAATTCGATTATTGTTATAGATAAACTTTCAAAAGCATATACAAAAGCAGGATTGGGAGATGAGGCAAATGAGTTTTTAAAAGAATGCTACGATAAAAAAGAGTTAGACATGGAACAATATGGAGTTTTATTGAATGATGTTGAATTGCTAAAACGTAATCTTGATAAATTGCCAATAGCAAATGACTTAGAAACAGCCAAGAATAATTTCAACAGTTTGATTGAGGTAATTCCAGAAGAAAACAGGGATAGCTTTATCTGCCTTATATCTACAATACTGAATGGATATAGTGGAACTAATAAATCAAAATAAATATAAAAACATTCATAAGGAGGGCTTGATTATGGCTGATCAGACTTTTACATTGAATGTTAGTGATGAGATGAAATTAGACGATGAAAGACAGAATTGTGTAGGAATGGAGAGTGACGAAGAATTGTATTCTTCTTCGGCAAGCGACGCATGTGGAGACTGTATGTCTTTTGTCTAAACTTCATGAAGCAAAACATCATGAAAGCGTGAAACTGGATATGGATGAGATGGATATTACTTCTGCTGAGAGTAAGGCTACGTATGAGGAAATTAAGAAATATGTGCTGGAGGAGACAGGACTTAAGGTATCTAATCTGTATATTGCGCAGGTAAAAGATAAGCATGGATTGGAGAAGAGGGAGAATTATAATCTTTCAAAATCGGAGGATGCAAGACAGCCAAAATGCCCAAAGGAGAAGGAAAAGGCGATTGAGGATGCGTTGAGGCATTTTCAGATGATATTATTGCATTAGCAAATTTCTAGTAAATATTACGTAAGGAGAAAATGATGGATATAAAAAAGACAGATGTTTTTAGCGGCATAGGTGTCTTCACAATCCAAATGATTGCGAATGGAATATGGTATGCTTTTCAAAAAAATAAAATATTTTTAATTATTGGAATAATATTTGCAGTAATTATATCTATTTTTATTGTAATTATTATTGGTCTAAGAAGAAAACTAAGGGTTCAAGAAGAGTATTTCGATAAACAGATTGAAAATTTAGGAATTGATAGTCTGAAAAAAGAAAAAGATGAACTACTAGAATCAATAGCTTCTTTAAATGATAGAATAAATGATGTGGAACGTGAAAGAGATGATATAAATCAAGAAATTGATAGCTTAGAACAAGAAATAGAATTACTAAAGAATAAGTGCGAATATTACATAAATACAGCTTCAGTTAATAGAAAAATACTTTATTCTTTAAAAAATAGAAAGAAATATGAAAATATAGAACTACAAGCTCTAATCGCAGAGATAGAATATATTTTTCGGGATGATGTTTTTTCAAAGAATGCAAAAATGAATACAAGTATCTTTTTACAAGATGATAAAGGACAGTGTAAAATTTTAGTATCAACTAAGCATTCACCTGGAACAATAGATAAATTACGTTTAGATAATGGTTCTTTGGTTGGGACTGCTTTTAAGGAAAAAAGAATAATCTATTGTGGGGATATTGATAATAGAAAGGCCGATGTACCATTTTTAGATTTAGATGATGATAGACAGTATCAATCTATATTGGCTATACCATTGAGTGTAGACGATACGACAGAGTTTGTATTAGTAATAACATGTACAAAAATAAATTGTTTACAAGCAACATTCAATAAGTATCAAGATGTTATTCAGAGATACTTAGAATTATTATGTATTTTATTATTTATATCTTTCAATCAGGAGGAATTATAATGATAAGAAAAGAGAATTATTTAGATATTTTGGAGAGAGAAACACCTATAAACATAATACAATATGAAGAAGAGGATATGTTTTTATTACAGAAATTATATTCTGATTGGATGAACTTGAATGAAAAAATAAAGCAAATCGGCGGAAGACCTAGTAGTTTGCCACCAGAGTTTGTAGAAGCTTTAGTTGCGTATAAAATGAGATATTGGAGAATTGATAATATGAGTGTCGGTTTTGACTGTTTTGACCCAAACGCACCAAAAGGAAAAAATCGTATTGAAATAAAATATGCAACAGGACGAATGGATTTTTCTAGCTTTTCACCGGAAATCAAATGGGATAGATTGAATTTCGTGAAATTTTATAATGAATCACCTGAAGACTGCTATTTTGAGGTTTATGATATTGATATTCAAATGATATTTGAGGAATCGGAGCGCTTTGGAAGGTACATATATGATAGACGGGGATTAAGACCACGCATTAGTGTTATTAGGGAGTTGATTGAAAGAGGAATATATAATGAAAAAAGAGAGTTTTCTTTGTTTTAGATCTAAAACAAAGAAATATGTTTATAGCAGGAGCTGATGTGCTGAGCCTTTGCGCATATATCTATTAACAACGGAATATTTCGAAAGCTGCAAGAGGAAAGTTTCCTGTGCTGTAACGGACATTCACCCTTAACGCAAGTGTATGATGTACTACAAAGTCTCGGTACCAGTGTTTTGGGGATAGCTGTCTTTTCTGCAGTTCTTTATAAACTAAATGTAGCTGTAATACTATTTATTGTTGTGATGTATCATCGAATACTATCAAAAGTGTTGAAAATGGCAGAAGGGCAATGAGTCTTGATACATATTTGAATATTGTTCATGAGAAAGTTATCGTGGAATTCAAATCCGGCACAAGCGTGGATATCCACAGGTAAATACAGTTCAGATTATTGGCGCCTCGCTTCGGCGGGGGACTTTTGTATATACTCAAAAGTCGATTAGTATTGACAAAATACTAATAAAACAGTTATACTGGATGGTAGATTATTGTACCTTTTGAGAGGCGGTGTAGTATGGAAAAGAAAATTTGTTTTGCTGTAGATTCTGATATATATGAGAAGTTTTGCCTTGCATTAAACCTTACAAATGAGAGTGAGAATGTAGCTATTGAAACCTGTATGCGTTGGTATATTGCAAAATCGTTTGAAAAGGCCTCTCAGGAATACAATCCAAAGGCTGCAAATAGGGCTAATGAAAGCAAAGATTATTACGGAAAAGCAATTCAGCGTATTCCTATATGGTCATTAAAACCTACTCAGTACAACCACAAAATTATCAGAGCATATTTCGAGGCAGTAGATATTGCCGGAGAAGCTACTTTGACAATGATGGAGAGGCTGTGTAGTGATAAGAATCATCCCGACCTGTATGTTCCGACTTTCAAAAACAACTACTCACAGATGAAGATTGACGGTCCTAAATCACATGGAAAAGTTTTTGAAGATGATGGTGAAAGAGTATGGATTTGGAGTGAGGTTGAGACAGTCTTACTGCAATACAAAAATAGCTTTTATCAGGGAGGGGAGTAAACATGAGCGTATTAATTGACAGCAGCGTTACGATATATGAGGTTATTTAGAATATAAAAGATGGCAAGTACGTAATGCCTGAGTTCCAAAGACAGTATGTATGGAGCATGGAGCAGATTGAAAAGCTGTGGGACTCCATTCTTTTGGATTATCCGATTGCTACATTCCTATTCTGGCATGTCGATGATGACAATGTAACATGGGATACTTATTTCTGTAATTTCCTATCCTCTGTTACATTTATTAGCTTATACATATTCACAAAATAACTATAAAAAGGAAGTAACAAAGCAGATGGATACATGGTTAGATTCAGTTAGAAATCTAAGAAATTATTGCGCGCATCATTCTATGGTGGTTGGTATGACTTCTTCTGTGGTAATTCCAGATAATAGGGATAGTGCAGATGTACTTCCGGATAATACAAATCTTTATTCACGATTATATGCATTGAAGAAAATATTACCACAAAAAGATGCTGATATGTTGGCAGAGGAATTAGAAAAACTTATTTCAAAAACAAAAATTGATATATAAGATGAATGTATTACCAGCGAATTGGAAAGAATTATATGATAAAACACTGTTCTTATAGGAATAGTAAATTAGTTTGAGAATATAATAAGAATGACCGTAGGAAGGCAAGGGTAATGCCTGAATCCAAATATTCCATTGGCGGGTAGGCAGCTAAGAGGATTAGCTGCCTAGAGACTATGAAGAAAAGTCTGTAAATAATCATTTATCAGAGAAATAATTATGATGATATGGGCTATCATATTACAAGAATATTGGATATTATTTAATAAATAACAAATATGCAAAGAAAAGGAAGGCACATAATGTTTTACGATACATTAAATACAGAGGAACAAGTTTCATACTTAATAAAGCCAATCATAGAAGTGCTACAAGAAGCCGGTGGTCAATTGGAGAGAGCAGAAATTAGGGATAGAATTAGTGAAAAAGACGAGAAGATTGCTGAATTTGAACAAAAGCTATATACATCTAATAAAACCGGTTCTAAATATAAGAAATTTGATTTTAAGTTTAATTTTGCTCTTAAAGAGTTAAGTTATTTGGGATTCCTTACATATGTTAGATATAAACCACTTGTGACATTAACGGAAAAAGGAGCCGCTGTTGATGTTTTAAATTTTGATGTTAAGAAGGAAGTTCGAGAAAAGGCAGCTGTTTATTGGGAAGAAAAATCAGCTAAGAATAAAGAGAAGAATAGTGTAATGCCAAAAGAAATCGAAGATGAAAACAGTATAAATGCTGATGATATATTGGATGATGTTAAGGTCAAATTGCAAAGTGCAATAGCAAATATGTCT
Organism: Agathobacter sp.; assembly: GCF_977054825.1. Classification (NCBI taxonomy): domain Bacteria; kingdom Bacillati; phylum Bacillota; class Clostridia; order Lachnospirales; family Lachnospiraceae; genus Agathobacter; species Agathobacter sp. The sequence continues at coordinate 8,987 of NZ_CDRTEH010000008.1, read as the reverse complement.
CCTAAGAAATTTGAACAATTCTCGAGAGCATTACTGACTAAAATGGGAGTACAGTTTACGGATAAGGGTATTAAAATATCGAATGATGGTGGAATTGATGGATATGGATATCATACAGACGATGATGATTTCAGAACAACCAGAGTTGTAATTCAATGTAAACGATATAACACAGCTCCTGTGAGTGAGCCTGATATAAATCAGTTTTTGGGGGCTATGAATAAATTTCAGGCAGATTATGGAGTGTTTATTACAAATAGCAGATTTACTAATGCAGCAAGGGAGGCAGCAAGAGAAGGTACACCAATAACGTTAATTGATGGCAATGATCTGGTAAGGCTTGTTATTAAGTATGAACTTTATATTACACCTGTAACAACATATGTACTTGATGACTTTTATGATGAAGAATAGTTACGTCGGTTATATTAATAGAAAACATGGTGTCATTGAAACTACAATTACGTTATTGATTAAGCAAGGTAATGTGAAGATTGAAAATAAGTCAGTTTTGAAAAAAGACTTGTTGTTTTTTGATAGCGTTGATTACATTGAGCCTTCAGCAATCAAATGTGATAAAATTCGATATCAGAGGAATAATCAGAGTTATAGGATGCTATTGAACATTTGTAGACTTGTGATTGATGGATTATTACTTTCTACTGAGCAGGGAATGATAAAGATGGCTACATTCCTTGATGATCAGAGAATGAGTCATCTTTATGAAAAGTTTATCCTTGAATATTTCCGGTATCATCATCCAGAATTAAGGGCTAATCCGGATCAGGTACAGTGGAACCTTGATGATGACAATGATACGTGGCTTCCAAACATGATTACTGATATAACGCTTAAATCGAAAGATGGAAGAGTTCTAATCTTAGATGCAAAATATTATGGTCAGCAGATGCAGTCAAACTTTGATGTTCAGACATATAGAAATGCCAATTTGTACCAGATTTATACTTATGTAAAGAACTGGGATAAGGACCAGATTGGCAATGTAGCTGGAATGCTTTTATATGCAAAGACAAGTGAAGAGTTCCAGCCGGCTAATCAGTTTTCGATGGGAGGAAACAAGATAACAGTTGGTTCTTTAGATTTGAATTTACCCTTTAATGAAATAGCTGGTCAGCTAGAGAAGATTGTAACTGATTATTTTGCGGAGGCAGTTTAATGGTTGGAAATTATCCGGTAGTAACCCTATGTGGAAGCACACGTTTTAAAGATGAATTTATGGAAGAACAGAAGAGACTTACATTAGAAGGTAATATTGTTATAAGTGTAGGACTATTTGGACATTCAGGTGATCAGTAAGTTTGGGAAAATATGGATGAAGGAACCCTGACAAAGACAAAAGAGATGTTGGATGACATGCATAAGCGAAAGATAGATATGGCCGATTCTATTTATGTTATTAATGTGGGTGGTTATATCGGAGAGAGTACACGATCTGAAATTGAGTATGCACAGAATCACGGCAAAAAGATATCATATTTGGAAAAATAAAGGAGTGAGGGAATGAAGGTAAAAGATGTATTGCCGTTTTTAAAAGAAAAGGAATTAGAGTTTAAAGTGCACTGTGGAAGAGGCTCTACAGATACATTTTTACCTTTACGTTTGTTTCTTCAAGATCAATCAAAATATAAAGTATGGCAGGAAGAGCAGACGCAGAAAAATTTTCAAAGAAAATATATTCTGTCACTTATATATTGGCACAAAGATGAATGGATTTTTGCGGGAATATACGAAAGTATCTCTGTGAAAGAAACACCAAATGGTCCATTTCAATATAGATATGATACGAAACTTGTTAATATTGGCACTGACTTAATTGGCAAGATGATAATTGGATTTAAGAAGGATTTTCGAGCATCATATCTTTGTCTAGAGAACTATATTGAAGATTTCGAGGTGCTCGAAATAACAAGAGATGTCTGCAAGACAGAATTTCCAGGTTATGACAAGGTGAATGTTACCTGGGAAGAGTTATCAGGCCTAATTGATACTGATGCTTGGAAAACTGCGCTCGCAAATCAAAAAGGAGTGTATCTTATTACGGATTCTTCAAATGGAAAGAAATATGTTGGCTCTGCAACAGGTGAAAATATGATTTGGGGAAGATGGAAGGATTACATAGCCAATGGAAATGGTGGAAATATTGAGTTGAAGAGTTTTGATTTTGAATATATTCAGAAGAATTTCAGATATAGCATCTTGGAAATATATAAAAGTACAACAGATGATGATGCGATATTAGAGAGGGAATCCTGGTGGAAAGAGATCTTAATGACTCGACAATTTGGATATAACAAGAATTAGAAATCATAGAGAAGGGGGAATGCTTTCAAAACTAGAAAGCAGAAAAGAATGTATGGAGCAAATTGAACTTATACAGCATTGGAATTATTTTTGTTCCCTTGCTGAACGATTGGATGATACAAAGCATTATATAGACCATGGTTTGCAAGAATATGATGGAATAAGAGAACTTGTACATGGAAAAGTATACTCTGATATTTTTAAACAAATAATTGTTTTAGCAGCCTCTGAATTTGAAATAATGAGTAAGGCCTTATGTAGTGCTAAGGGAGTAAAAACCAAGAGGATAGGAGATATAAGCGAAACAATACTAGGAGTATTCCCTAAAATTATTGATTTTGAAGTAAGTACACCTTTTTGGATTAATACACCTTTACATGATTGGAAGACGACACGTATTGATAATGGAAAGAATGTAAAAGTAGAAGGATTGGACTGGTGGTTTGCATATAATTCGATAAAGCATGACGAAAAGGAATCTATAAAAAATGCAACACTTGAAAATGCAGTATTAGCATTGGCTTCACTTTATATTATTGAAATTTACCTAATGAAAGAACTGTTTGGAAATATGAGTATTATTTACACATATCCGACAGTATATTTTAAATGCAAGTATTTGCCCCATCCTGTTAGCAGCGGAGAAGGATTGTTACCGGATGAAGGCGGTTTATCCCCAACAGAAAGATATAAAAAAGAATGTCCTGAACTTTTTAAAAAGTTTGAAGCGGAATTAAAGTAATTGTGAGAAAAATGGTTGTGACAAGTTGATATAACATAATTTTTTTTAGTTAGGTTCCAAAGAAGTACCGGTTAAAAGCTGTTTTTCAGATGTCATAAGAATCTGCTTATGTCCAGCCTATAACAGGCTGGACAATTTATTATAGATTAATACAACAGAGAAGGTGGTATTATGGATTCAATATTAGTTTTTGATGATTTTAAGCATTGTTTTAGGGAATTAGACACCTCAAATTATAATGATGATTTAGTTGTAGGATATGTTTTTTTTACAAGAGATGCTATAAATGTCATTGAAAAATATTACAGAATAATTGGTTACATAATATGCGATGATAAGGGCGTTTATTATCCGATTGATGTGAGAAAAAATGATATAGCCATATTGGAAGGAACTTATAATTGCATAGAGGATGAATTAAAGAAGGAATTGGTGCCATATAATATAAAGATCGCACCAGCAGAGGTATGGAGTCCTTTCTTTTTTCGTTGGCAGTTCATGTGTGATTGGAATGTTTTTGAAACTTGTGGAGATTTTATAAATATAGCCTCAAAAATAATAGGAAATGAGAGGCTGATGAAGAAGATTATTGATGACAAAATCGATTATGTCCTTCCAGTAAATTATAAAGAATTATCTCAAATGGTACGAGGCTTGAATAAATTATTTGGAGTAGAATTTTATAATAAGGATTATTACGAAGAGGTAAACTATTTATTTGATTCGCTTGTGAATGGATACCATATAAATATGTCTACAGAAGAAGTTGAGACGTATTGTTATCAATTATGTAATTACGTTTTGAAAAGAATAGAGGGAGAACATGTATAATTCGGGAATAGGTACACCATATTGGTTTGAATGGGAAATTGGAATACTAGAATGCTTGAATATGCTACAAGATACATCAATTGAATCAGTAATACTTCAATCAACTGATTTTCAGGTATTAGATGATGTCGTAGTAAATTATAGTGATAAAAGCATTTTAAATATTCAAGTAAAACATACAGATGAAGATGCTAATTTCACATATTCTTTTTTAGCTTCTGGGAAAAAGCCTTTACTGAATACGCTGGCTTTAGAATGGAAGAATAATAAAGATAATTATAATTTTAAAGGTATTCAAATTGTAACAAATAAAAAATGGGGTCCGCAGGAAATAGATGGAAAGTGTTCAATGGATGACTTTATTTCCAAGGTGTTTCCATGCTTACAAGATAATTATAATTATACTTCGGCAAAGCCTAATGAGCAGAAGGCTATCGAATGGTACAGAGAAAATTTGGAGATAAATTTAGATTCTAATGAGGCGGCGTGTTTCACTAAAATTTTCTCTTTTAGAAAAGAGTCGTGTCTTGCTGATGTGGAAGAAAAAATACGTGTGAAGATTGGCGAAATACTAGGAACAGATAATAGTGATGCGATAGATTTTTGCTTAAATAGTCTTCTTTCTAAATTGAATATATGGGCAACATCAAGAAGAGAGAAGCAGGAAATAACAAGAGAAAATGTATATGGAGCATTATGCTATACCGAGCCGGATGTTCCTTCATATGAACTATGTCCAGAAAAACCGATACTTCCTTCTCGACAACGGTTTGGGGAGACCTTTATAGATGACATTAAAAAGAATAGTAATCATATCATATTCTTAGAAGGATTACCGGGCTGTGGAAAAACAAATTTTATAAGTTATTTATCACAGATGAATGAGTCTATAGTTGATTTTAGATTTTACACATATCTCCCAGTAAATAAAGTAGATGGTTCATATAGTGATGATGAAGGCTTTTATTTAGGTAATATTTTGTGGAGAAGTATTCTCGTACAGCTTAAGAAAAAATTTGAAGAGAATAATTTATTATCTGTTGTAAAGTTTCCACTTATATACCAATTTATGTCTGTTTCTGAAATGCGGGAAACGGTAATACATTTCCTACCGGAATATGCAAAATGTATAGGAAGGCCTTGCTACTTTTTTATAGATGGATTAGATCATGCTGCAAGATCAAAAGATGCACGAAATTCATTTTTATCTCAATTGCCAAGACCAGAGGAAATCGGGGATGATTTTTATTTTGTCTTGGTCGGACAGCCTATAAATGATGGTTATCCGTCTTGGATGAAAGATAATAAAGGTATTACATATTACAGCATGCCGGCTTTGGATACAGATGATGTTGTTATATTATTAGAGCAAAGCGGTGTGGCAGAGAATACAGTCGATATGGAAAACTTGGCGAAAACCGTTATTTCAGTTATTGGGAACAATGTTCTTAATATAATATTTGCAATTCTGGAATTGAAGAAAATGGTATTGCCACTTTCCTTCGAGGCAATAGAGAAGGAACTAAATAGTAGGTTTTTAAATAAACAAATTGATAAATATTACGAATGGATTATTAGTTCGCAGGAAAAAAGCCTTTTGCTATACAAAATTGAGGCAATTATGGCGTTTTCAAGTAAACGTATTAACGCTTATGATGTGGCTCAAATGTGTGGAGTTGAACACGACGAGGCGGCGTTTGTTTTAAATGGCTTATATCCAATTATTGTATGTGAAGGCGATAGATACTTCGCTTTTCATAATGATGTAAGGCTTTTTTTACAGAATGCAATTATTCACAATTCAAATATAAAAGGAATTACCGAATCAATAATTAATCGAATTAAACAGGATAGAGAATTATGGAAATATCGATATGATATCTCTTTTAATTTACTAGTATCTTGTAAGGCCACTGATGAGGTGTTGAAACTGATTGATGTTGAATATGTAATGGATTCAGCATTATATGGGATATCGTTTGATAGGATACTTCAGCAGTTTATACTAGCGCACCAATTGCCAATGGATAATCTTGAAGAAGTATGCATACATTCAAGTGCAGTGTCTCTTTGTTTGGCACAGTATGCAAATTGCATACAGTATTATGCAAAAGAATCGGATTATTTTGAAGCACAAAGTATCAACAAAAAGACTAAAGCGGAAAAATATTGTTTGAATATTAAGAATGATATAGAACAAATCATTTTAGATATTGATTTTGCTGCTAAGGCTGGGTTTGAACGTGGACGTAAACTTTTTGATGAATACCTCAGCGGATATAATATAGAGGAATTGTTAAGCGGGGAGCTAAAAAAAGAAACGCTTGTTAAGGCTGGATATATATATAGATGCTATGGCGCAGATTATATGGAGGCTCTTACTGGAAATTCTAACGATTATGTTTATTTTGTAGATGGATGGCTAGATGCTAGTGTATGTCGTACATCAAAAGAAGATATCAGGCAAACATTCACTTTTAAATGGTATAATCCAGATTCATTGTATGAATATATTCATCAGATTGCTGAAGAAAAGAATCTTGAGAAAGAATCATTTGACGAATTATTGGATATTCTGTTAGGAATGTCTGCACCTATAGAAATTATTATCGAGATTTGCACGTATGGACTATTAAACTCATATAAATGCGAGGCTGGGATAGAATATGTTAGTAACCATTTAAATGATATTAAAAAAATTGATAGCAATTATAAATACGAAGATTTAAGAATAATTTCATTGATTAAGGCTAAACTGTGCCTGTTTGGTAGGATTGAGGAGGCATTAATAGAAAAATGTTATAAAGAGATATTGAATCTAACTCATAATGGTGAATCTCAAAGAGGTTACAAACCGGCATTAGCACAGTATGATATTGCAAAGCATGTTAGTGAACAATTCTATTCGTCGGATAGAAAAGAAGTATTGTCGAAAGATGATATATTTTCATTGATGTATTTTGCGGATAAGTATGGTCCTGGATCCGTGAATGATTGTAATGGATATACTGTTATGAGATTTTTACGTAAAGTATTGGTGAGCTTTTCCGAGCATAACCCCAAGGCAGGAATTATCGATACTATTTGTAAAGCGGTCGTTCAATGTTTGGAATGGGAGAAGACTCGATTTGTTCCAGAGTTTAACAAGTTGTTCTGTATATCCAATGCGCATGCTGAATTTCTAAAAGTTGCAGAATATTGGTGTGGCATTGATGGAGTGGCTTGGAAATCAGAATACGATGAGATGGAAGATTTTTGTAAATACATAATACCGGCATTGGAATACTTTGGAGAAAAAAATTTTATAGAGGAAATACGAGAAAAACAGAAATATAAAATGTTTGGATATGTTGGAAGAAAAGACTATTCGTTAAATGGTTTACTTGATTGTTATAAAAAACTTCCTCTGAATGAAGAAAAATTATGCTGTTATGGTATGAGACTGTTTTCTGTTTCAAATTTAGCGGATTCTATTGGTGATAATAGGTTTTCAAGCGAAGTTGATAGAGAGTTGCTAGAGGATGCAGTTAAATTGGGATATAAGTATTGTAATGCATTATTTGAGTTAAAAAATCACCCTAAAGATTTAGTTTATTGGAGAATGAAAGTTCTTGATTCTCTATATTGCAATATAGATTTGATTTCTGGTGATTCTGAATTACTTGCATTATACAAACTTACAAATTCATGGATTAAAGTGAATATAGAGAATGATAGAGAATACAATCGATTGGAAACCTTAAAAAGTTACAATTATGAAATTATTTCTCGCATTTCAAGTCATGAAATACGAGAAAAGCTTATGGCTAAAGGATTGTATGATAAAGCGGAACAGAAAGATTTCTCTGTAGAAACAGGAAGGGACTATAATCTCGAAATTATCAATCTTTTGAAAGAAGATGGATATAATGAAAAGGCAGAAGGAGTAATTCTTACACAAATAGAAAAAAGAGAAATCGGATTACATAAGCTGATTATGGAGGCTGGGGATATTATCGAGCCAAAACATATGGAAGAATATGTAAATAGATGTGTTGTTAAATTTATTCTATCTGAAAGCAAGTATGGTTATATTGGTAGCGGAATTAGCGATGTATTTGAACGTTACTATGAGATGTTCAATGATGATACATGGATTCTTTTATTTGAAAATATAGTAACTCGATTCGCAGAAAGTGATTATGGCACAATTGCCTCGTTATGGGGAGATTTTACAATTTTCTCAATTCATTACCTTTCAAGAAGAGATAAAGATAAAATAAAAGCTTTATTCGATTGTTTATGTAAAACTCATGAAAGTCTTTCTTCGGCGAATGGAAGAGTAAAAATAAAAGAAGAAAAACTGATCTTAGATGAGAATATTACGTCGCTCTCTGATATGGTAAATTTTCAGCTTAATATATGACTTAGGGTAAGTTACTTATTCTTAGGAAGGAGGGGGTGGCAAATGAGTGATGAATGAGTGATGAGATGTTTGCTGGGATTGACATAGAATTTGCTGAATAATATAATGGGTATGGATCATCAATGTTGATGGTGCATGCCCATTTTTTGCCAAATTTTAAAATAAATTATTGATATTTTCGTAGGTATGTGCTAGTATTATTGTAGACCGTAGGAAGGCGAGGGTAATGCCCGAATCCAAATATTCCATTGGCGGGATTAAGAATGGTATATCCATTCTTTTTTTTTACTATGAAAGAGGGTGTAACGGATGCCGAATACAGAATTACCAATAGATTGGGAAACACAGGTCGTGTTAATGAAAAAATATGTAAGTTTCCGCCAAAGAAAAAAGATGAGGGATTTTCTTGGATATGCAGGATATTTCAGAGCAATCATGACTTGTTGAATGATAATAATATGTGTTCTTTTGAAGAACACGAGGCAGAAAATGTGTGTTTCAACAAAGATGCCGTATCATGTGGAGACATTGAAGCATTTTAAGATGAATAGTTAATAAAGAGAGGTGCATATGCTATGCCAGGTATACTCGTGGTTGAAGATGATGAAAATTTAAATCGTGGAATTACATTCTCACTGAAAAAATCCGGATATGAGGTTTTTTCAGCAGAATCCGTGAAAAAAGCGA